>NZ_JAFRFW010000023.1:0-22277 GCF_017434145.1 Saccharopolyspora sp.
CTTCCTACACCTACGCCTACGCGACCCTCGGCGAGATCGTCGCCTACGCGGTCGGCGCCTGCCTGTTGTTGGAATACGGAGTGGCCGCGTCGGCCGTCGCGGTGGGCTGGGGCGAATACCTCAACGCGTTCCTCGCCGATACCGCCGGGTGGCAGATACCGGCCGCGTTGAGCGCGCCGCCCGGTGAGGGCGGGATCATCAACGTGCCCGCGGCCGTACTCGTCGCGATGTGCGGCGTGCTGCTGATGCGCGGCACTCGCGAGTCCGCGACGATCAACGCCGTCACCGTGGGCATCAAGCTGGCGGTGCTGCTGCTGTTCAGCGCGATCGCGCTCACCGCGTTCTCCACGCAGAACGCGGCTCCGTTCGCACCGTTCGGCGTCGCGGGCATCGGCACGGCGGCATCCACGGTGTTCTTCTCCTACATCGGCATGGATACCGTCTCCACCGGCGGCGAAGAGGTTCGCAATCCGCGCCGGACGCTGCCGCTGGCGATCTTCTGGACGGTCGTGATCGTCACGGTGATCTACGTGCTGGTGGCCGTGGCCGGGGTCGGCGCCCAGGCGTGGCAGCGGTTCGAGGGCCAGGACGCCGGACTCGTCGTGATCCTCGGCGACGTCACGGGGGCGGGCTGGCCCGCGATCGTGCTGGCGCTGGGCGGCGTGGTGTCGATCTTCGGCGTCACCCTCACCACGCTGTACGGGCAGACCCGCGTGCTGTTCTCGATGGGCCGCGACGGTCTGCTGCCCGAGGCGTTCCACAAGGTGCACCCGCGCACCGGCACGCCCACCCGCAACACGCTGATCGTTTCCGGGTGCGTCGGAGTGCTGGCCGCCGTGGTCCCGCTGAGCACCCTCGCGGATCTGACCAGCATGGGGACGCTGGTCGCCTTCACCGTGGTCTCCGCAGGGGTGATCGTGCTGCGGCGCAGCAGGCCCGACCTGACCCGCGGCTTCCGCGTTCCCGGTTATCCGGTCACGCCCGCGCTGAGCATCGCAGCCTGCCTGTACCTGATCTACAGCCTTCCCGCGGTGACCTACCTGCTGTTCCTGGTGTGGATCACGCTCGCGTTGATCTTCTACTTCAGCTACAGCGTGCGGCATTCGCGGCTGGCGGGGTCCAAGGACGCCCCCGGCTGAGGCCGGTTCACCCGAGCACGAGCGGGAGTTTCCCGGCCAGCTCCGCCAGCTCCGCATCCTCCGCAGCCGTCGGGGCGCGCCGCCCGGTCCCCACGAGCAGCGCATCGGCGTCCGAGAACGACGCGGGAAACGCCGCCCCGGCGATCTCCTCCAGCATCCGGCGGGAACGGGCCAGGCCTTCGGCGGGCGGTCCGTCCGCGGCCGGGAGGTGCGCGACGAGGTCCAGGTGGTGCAACGTCCATTCGAGGACGTAGGCGGTGAGGTAGTCGCCCGCGGTGAGCACCTCGTCGCGCGTGCTCACCCGGGCCGCCGGGTCGGCGAGTCCAGCGGCGCGACCGGCGGCGGAACCGACGTCGTCGAGGTGGAAGCGCAGCAGCCACGGCTGCTCGTACGCGGCGGCCAGCCTAACGGTGAGCGCGTCCAGCGGATCGTCGCCGGCCGGTGGCGTCGCGGCGACGTGCCAATAGCTCAGCGCGTCGCGGGTCGGTTCCGTGTCGGCGGGTGTGACCAGGGTGATCAGGACGTCCTGCGCGTCGATGATCAGGTGGCACACCAGGTCCCGGACGAGCCAGCCGGTACAGCCGGACGGTCGTGCGAAATCCTCGTCCGGCAACTCGGCGACCGCGGTGCGCAGCGCTGCCCAAGAGCGCGAGAACAGGTCCACATCAGCAAGGTAGCCCGCCGCCCGCGCGGGCACGCCCGCCTCGCCCGAATCGTGCAGCACGCGACGGGCTCGCGGAGCATCTGCCGCTGCGGATTCAGCGCGCTTCGCAGGACACGTGCTGCGAAACGTGCAGGGCGCTGCCGACGAGAAGCATCCGCAAGGCGCGGGCGGTGGCGCCGGCGATGAGCTCGGGAGCTTCGGCGATCGCCTCCCGGAGCAACACCGGTCCGGTCAGGATGCCGGTGAAAGCGTCGATTCCGGTGTCGTAGCTGCGCTCGGCGCCGGGCCCGTTGGTGCCGCACACCGCGATCACTGGTTTGCCCCGGCGCTTGGCGCGGCGCGCGACCTCGGCAGGCATCTTGCCGAGCGCGGTGGACGCGTCGATCGCGCCCGCCGCGGTGATCACCAGGTCGGCGGCCTGCAACCGCGCGTCCAGATCCGCGTCGTCGAGGAACACGTCGAACCGGGACACGAGCCGGGCGCCGAGCACGCCGGCCAGCCCGGCGCCGAGCCCGCCCGAGGCACCCCCGCCGGGCCGGTCGCCCAGCTGCGCGCCGCCGTGTTCGCGCAACAGCTCCGCCCAGTGCTCCATGGCCGCGGCAAGCCGCTCGATCCGGGCGGGTGCTGCGCCCTTCTGCGGGCCGTAGACGCGGGCGACGCCGTTCGGCCCGCACAACACGTTCTTCGGGGTCACCGCCACCACGAGCTCCACTGCGGACAGTCGCGGATCCAGGGCACCGGCGTCGATTCGCACCGCGTCGGCCAACCGTCCGCCGCCCGGCCCGATCTCCCGTCCCGCACCGTCGAGCACTCGAACCCCGAGCGCTTGCAACGCGCCGGCCGCACCGTCGCCGACTCCGGAGTCCCCGCAGCCGATGACGATCTTGGCGGGGCCGGTGTCCAAGGCCGCGGCGATCAGCTCGCCGACACCGCGGCTGGACGTCCGCGCCGGATCGCGTTGTGCGTGCGGCACCAGCGAAAGTCCGGCAGCGGCGGCCACCTCCACGAACGCGGTGCGCGGACCGGCTCCGCCGAGCAGTGCGAAGCAGGCGTCCACCGGCTCACCTACCGGGCCGGTCACCCGAGCCGGGACCAGCTCGCCACCGGTCGACGCGGCCAGCTGCCGCGTCGATCCTTCACCGCCGTCGATCAGCCCGACGGTGTCGACGACGGCACCGGGAACCACCCGGCGGATGCCGGTGCCGATTCCCGCGGCGACGGCTTCGGCATCGAGGCATTCCTTGAACCCGGCCGGGGCGACGAGGATTCGGAGCACGATGACCTCCATAGTGGACTGATCAGGTTAGGGGCAGGCCGAGCACCGGCCAGACGTACCGGGCGAACAGCAGGACCAGCGCGCCCAGCGCCGGCCCGAGCAGCGCCGAGAGCTTCAGCAGGTCGCGCGGCGCGAAGGTGGGCGCCTGCTCGATCCCGGCGAACATCGCGACCGGTTTCGCCGAGGAAGTCAGGGTGTGGCAGAAACCAGCCGCGGCCGTGGACGCGAACGCCAGCGCCACCGGGTTCAGCCCCGCGGCCGCTGCCGCGGGCACGACCACGGGAATCAGCACCGAGGACCGTGCCGAGCGGGATTGCACCAGCAAGTGCGCGGCGACGCTGAGCACGACGATGCCGAGCAGCACGTGCTCCGGACGGCTCCTGCCGAGCAACTCGCCCACCACCCACGCCGCCGCGCCCGATTCGGTCAATGCCGTACCGAGCCCGCTCGTGGCGGCCATGAACAGCAGCAGCGACCAGGGAATCCCCGCGAGTGCGGCGTTGATGCCCACCGTGCCGACGCGGGGTGAGGTGATCACCAACGCCCCGACCAGCGCGACCAGTGCGGGCGACAGACCGTGCACCGGCTCAGTGCTCCACAGCAGCACCACGCAGCCGAGCAACACCGCCGCGCGGACTTCGTTGCGCTGCAACCGTTCTGGAACATCGAGCTGTCGGCGCAACGTCCCCGCGTCGATCCGCAACGGCTCGCTGCGATCGCAGTGCCGGGTGAACAGCAGCAACACGATCTCGGCGGCCAGGTGCGAACTGACCGCCGCGAACGGTAATCCCCACAGCAACCAGCGCGCGAAGCCGATCTCCGCGTCGATGGTGCTGTCCAGGATTTCGCTGGTGATCAAGTGAGCACCGGCGCCGAGCAGGCTCGCGATGGCCGACAGCAGCACTACCGCCGGGAAAAGGACTGCGAGCGCCCGCACCATCCGCTGCCTGGACGCGAACGTCGCGGCCAGCGCGAGGTAGAGCGGCAGCACGAGCGCGGCCCGGCCGCTGGTGCTGGGCACCAGCAGCGCGGTGCCCACGAGCGCGAGCGTGATCAGGTGGAACAAGCCTCGCGGCCGGCGGGCGCGCGTCGCGAGCGCGACCGCCGAGCGGGCGGGCAGCCCGGTCCGCTCGATCCCGGCGGCCAGCACGAACGCCGCCACCAGCAGCCAGATTTGGTCCTGCCCCAACGACTCGAAAACGTCCTCGGACGGCATGACGCCGCAGACGACGAGCACCACGGCCGCGGCAAGCGCGACGAACGTGTCGTCCGAACGGCGGCTCATCCAGCCGGCTACGGCTGCGATGAACACCAGGATCGTGAGCGCCCCGTCCCGGCCGAGCTCTCCCGGCCCGGCCGGATCCGGCACGTTGTGCAGAAATGCGGCCACCACGCCGAAAACGGCGATAGCCCCGACAACAGCGGCACCGATCCGCACCCGGCGGGAACGCACCGGTCCGATGCGAACCGTCTCCGCTTCCCGCTGGGCGTCCATGGCGTAGACGATCTGCCACGTTGCTGAGCGTTGCGTGAACCTTCGATGAGGACAACCTCATGCACAGTGCCGCGCCACCCGGTCTCGGCGGCGCGGAACGTCAGGCCATGAACGACGCCAGTTCTTCGTTGAACCGGTCGGGTTCCTCGATGAACGGGCAGTGCGCGCTGTCGTCGAAGACCGTCAGCCGCGCATCGCCGATCGTCTCGGCGAGGTACGGGCCGTTGCCCGCTGGGATGACCCGGTCGTGGGCACCGGTGAGCACCAGCGTCGGCACCTGCACCTTGGCCAGCACGTCGGTGTAGTCCTGGTTGAGCACGTTCCAGCACATCGCGGCGGAACCGGCCGGGTTCATGCTCGTGATCTCGGAGCGCAGCCGCGCGAGCTGCTCGGCAGGACGCTCGTCGCGGAAGAACTGCGGCAGCACGAAATCCGCTGCTTCTCCCATGCTTTTGCGTTGCAGCGCAACCCAATCGAGAGCTTGCGGCACATCGACGAAGCCGAGCTCCCACTCCCCCGAGTTGATCAGCCGCGGACCACCGCAGACGAGCGCGATCCTGCGCAGCACGCCGCAGCCGAACACGTCCACATAGGACAGCACGGTCGAAACGCCGAGCGACCATCCGAGCAACGTGATCTCGCGCAGGTCCAGCGCGGTGATCAGGTCGTGCAGGTCCTTCGCGACCCGTTCCATCCGCTGCCCGGCGTCGGTGCGCTCCGACTCCCCCTGCCCGCGCGGGTCGAAGCAGACCACCCTGAAGCGCCCGGAAAGCCCGCTGATCTGCTGCTCGAACCAGCGCGCCGAACCGCTCCAGCCGGGGACGATCAACAACACCGGGGCATCCCGAGGCCCCTCGTCGACGTAGTGCAGGCGGATGTCGTCGCTGGTCGTCAGAACGGGCATCGCGAGAAGCACTCCCGGGATCTCGGGGCAACGCGGCGAAACGCTGCGGGCCGCAGCGCCACTACCGGCACCCGCGAAACCGCTTTTCCGCTCGACGGGAGCAATTCGCGCGCACTGCCGGCTGTCGGCACGGCCGCGGTCGGCGTCACGAAGACTTTGCACGCGCCGCACCGCCGGAGTCAACGACTTCGATGAAATTGATGCTAATGATTACTCCGGACGGCAGGAGTCTCGAGAGCCGGCCCGCGAGTGGTCGCCGGGGTGCCCGACGCCCATCAAACGCTCAGCGGACGCTGTCGGCACTGGGCGTAGGCGGGCTGCCACGGCTGGATCCGCTCCAGCGCGGCCGCCGCCGCCAGCACGCTGCGGTCGCCGTAGCGCGGTCCGATGATCTGCAGCCCGACCGGCAGCGACTCCGACATGCCCGCCGGTACCGAGATCGCCGGATGCCCGGAGAAGTTCAGCGGGTAGGTCAAGCACCAGCCGATGAGCGGATTCACCTGCACGCCATCGACCCGCTGCGGGCCGAGGGTGTTCCCGTCAGCGGCGTTCGGCACCGGCGGGCAAGCCACGGTGGGCGTGACGAGCAGGTCGTGGTCGGCGAACACGGCCTGAATCGCGTCGTAGACCTCGGTGCGCTGCTGCTCGTCGTGGACCGCGTCGAGCGCGCTGCGCCCGCGCGAGGCGTCGAGGTAGCCGCGGAATTCCGCGGGGAAATCCTCCGCGTGCTCGCCGAACACGTCGACCCCGAGGTTCGCGAAGGTCTCCACGACCTCCTGCCCGGACATCATCCGGCACCAAAGTTCGGCGAGATCCCGCTGATCGCACGGCATTCGCGGCGCCACTTCGTCCACAGTGGCCCCTGCTTGCCCGAACAGCGCGGCGGCCGCCGCGGCCACTCCTGCCACTGCCGGTTCCACGGGGTACATGCCGAAGTCGGGCGCATACGCCACGCGCATCCCCGACAGCGAGGTCTCCGTCGCCTGCAGATAATCCACCTGCTGGTCGAGGGCGAACGGGTCACGCGAGTCGTATCCGGTGAGCACCGTGGCGGCGAGGGCGACATCGGCGACGGTGCGCGCGATCGGCCCCTCGAACAGGAATGGGTGCGCACCGCCGAACGCGTTCGGCCGCGTCACGCACGGGACCCGGCCGAACGATGGTTTGTAGCCGACGACTCCGCACCAGGCAGCCGGAATCCGGATCGATCCACCGCCGTCGGCACCTTCGGCCAACGGCAGCAGCCCGTCGGCCACCGCGGCGGCCGATCCTCCTGAAGAGCCACCGGAATTGCGGGTGGTGTCGAAGGGATTCCGAGTGGGACCGAACAACGGGTTGTCGCACGTCCCGCGGAACCCCATGACCGGTGAATTGGTCTTGCCGAGCAGGATCGCCCCGGCCGCCCGCATCCGCTCGGCATAGATGCAGTAACGATCGAGCACCTTGTCACGCAGGGCGCGGACGCCGCCGAAGGTCGACGGCCAGCCGGGGTGGAAATCCAGCAGGTCCTTCAACGCGGTCGGGACACCGTGCAGCGGGCCCAGCCGGTCTCCGTCCAGCACCGCCCGTTCAGCGCGTCGTGCCTGTTCCACGGCTTCATCGGCGAGGTATACGAAACTGTTGAGGCTGCCGTCCCGGTCCTCGATGCGGCGCAGGAAGAACTCGACGATCTCGACGGGCGAGAGGTCGCGATCGCGGACCGCCGCGGCGAGGTCGGTCGCCGACGCGTAAGCCAGTTCGTCGTTGCGCACAGCTCCTCCTCCGGCCGGTGCGTCCGTGCACCTGCGCACCACGTCCCCGGCAGCTCCCGGAGCGTGCGGACGGCCTCGCCGGATCATGGACCGAAGTGCGTCGCGGTTCAAACACGAGCCGCGGCATCGGGCTCGATCTCATCAACTCAGCGCAACGGCACTACCCCATACGGTGCGAGCGATCGGACGTTCGGTCACCGTGCACCGAAAAGCCACTGGCGCGCGCAAAAAGCACCGCCGCACGCTGGGCGCCGGAAGAATCGGCTCAGCGTGCGGCGGTGCTTCAGCGTCCGCTCGGTCTAGCTGCGCGCGCTCACTGGGGCGCGAGCGGGCCGACCGGGAGCAGGGTGCGCTTCCAGGTGGCATTGGCCACGGCCGCGAACGAGCCGTACCAGGCCAGCACCGCGGTGATCAGCCCGAGGTAGCCGCCGGCGTGCACCACGGTCTTCGCACCGGTGAAGTCGCCGTAGGCCAGCACCAGGAACGTCAGCGTCAGCGCGACGAACACCGCCAGCACCGAGACGTTCACCCGCAGCGCGGCGACGGTCATGTACGCGGTGAAGATGCCCCACGCGAGCAGGAACAGCGCGGTGGCCTTGTCCCCGTCCGGCCCGAGGCCCTCGGAGACGAACTTGACGTAGGCCGCGAACGAGAGCCAGAACGCGCCGTAGGAGGTGAACGCGACCGCGCCGAACGTGTTGGCCTTGCGGAACTCCCACATCCCGGCCAGCAGCTGCGCCAGCCCGCCGTAGAACAGGGCCAGCGGCAGCACCACCGGTTCGAGGTCCTCGCTGAGCAGACCCGCGTTGAACACGCTGAGCACGAACGTGGTCAGCGCGAAAGCGGCCAGCCCGAGGGGGCCGGGGTCGGCGATCGACGAGGCGGCGTCTTGCGAGCTGTCCGGGCGCGGATCGGTTTCCTGCGCTTCGGTCCCGGTTGCCATTGCCGTACTTCCTTTTGCGGTTCGTGGATGCGGAGTGCGCCGATTCCGCCGGCCAGACGGGCGGCCCCGCATTACCGATGTGGATGAAGCTGAATCGACTACACGCTGCCAGAAGTCCGAAGTGGACGGGAATTCGCCACCGCTTGCGCCGATCCGGGAGTTTGCCCGGTTTTTCCGGCCCGCGACGGCCAGGTTCCCATTCGATCCCTTTCGGACTCGGCGTTGAGTGTGTCACACCCTCTGACAGCACCCTGCGAACGGTCAAGGACGCCGTGTGACCTGGCCCCCTCAGTTGAGGGGTTGGATACCGCGGACGCACCGCCTAGGCTTCGGCTCCGGATGCGGTGGGGAACGAAGGCGACGCGGGCGAACCGTCCGGATCCGCCTGCGGAGCGGGCGCTGCGGTTCGGCGAGCTGCTCGGTTCGCACGCGCAGGTGGTCGACCTGCTGGACCGGGCGGCGGCGCTACGCGGGCTGGCGAAGCGGGTGCGCGAGGCGTGCGGTGTGCACATCGGACTCGCCGGGCTCGCGGAGTCCGAGGAACTGCTCGTGCTGCGGCAGTGGGACGGGCTGTGGCAGGGCGACGCAACGCCCGGCTCGACCCTGCACGACCTGCACGTGCCGATCGGCCTCGGGCTCGGCGGCCGGGTCTACGAGCGGCTCGAACCGGTCTGGGTCGACGATTACCGGCGCTCCGATCTGATCACGCACGACTTCGACGTCCCCATCTCGGCCGACGACGTCCGCAGCATGATGGCGGTGCCGATGATGCTCGACGGCCGCACGCAGGGCGTGCTGTACGCGGCGATGCGCGAGCCCGTCGGGTTCAGCGACCGGCAGCTGGACACCGCCTTGGAGATCGCGGGCACCGGCGCGCTGGCGCTGCAGACGGCGTCGGCGGCCGAGCGGCAGCGGCAGAGCGCGGTTTCCGCGGAGCGCCGGAGAATAGCATCCGAGCTGCACGACTCGGTAGGTGCCCAGCTGTTCCGGATGGGCGCGGAATTGCGGGATCTGCGCAATTCGGTCGGCGGTGAGGCGGCGGATCTGCTCGCCCGCCTGGATTCGCTGCAGGACCAGCTGGCCGAAACGGCTTCCACGTTCCGCGAATCCGTGCACGCCCTGGACCACGACGAGCCGCCGGCGGGAAGGCTGGCCGCGGCACTCACCCGCGACTGCGCGGAGTTCGGCAAGCGAACCGGAATCTCGGCGCAATCCGTCGAGATCGGACCGGTAGCCGAATGTGACCCGCAACGGGGCAGCGTGCTGCTCGCGGTCGCGCGCGAAGCACTGCTGAACGTGGAAAAGCACTCCAGCGCGTCCTCGGTGCTGATCAGTTCGGTGGCGCTGGACGGCGGCATGGCCGTGTCGGTGGCGGATGACGGCGACGGTGCGGGCGTGCGGGATTCCGGCGGCATCGGCTTGCGTTCGGCCGCCGACCGGGTCGGTGCGCTCGGCGGTACGTTGTCCACTGTGGTCAACGAGGATGGCGGGTTGACGGTGCGGGTATGGATGCCGACGCCGTGACCGCGAACACCGTCCGGGTCGCGGTCGTCGACGATCACCCCGTCGTGCTCGACGGAGTCCGCCTGCTGCTGCGTGACGACCCGGCGATCCGGGTGGTCGGCAGCGCGCCGGACGCCGCGGGCGGGCTCGCGCTCGCCGAACGCGAGCAGCCCGACATCGTGCTGCTGGACTTGCGGCTGCCGGACGCGCTGGCCAGCGAAGTCGTCGGCCGGTTCCGGAAAGTCGCCGCCGCCACCCGGATTCTGCTGTTCACCGCCTACCGCGAGCACGCGGCGCTGCAGGCGACGCTCGACGCGGGCGTCGACGGCTGCCTGCTCAAGGACGCCGGTGGTACCGATCTCGTCACGGCCGTGCGCAAAGCGGTGCACGGTGTCGGGATCTTCGATCCGCGGGTGGGCGAGCGGGCCTCATCGCATCTGAAGGCCCGGCTCTACGACACCGGCCTGACCCGCCGCGAGTACGACGTGGTGCGCCAGGCCGCGGCCGGGCTGACCACCCCGGAGATCGCCGCGCAACTCGGCCTGACCCGGCACACCACCGCCGGTTACCTGCGCAACGCGATGCGCAAACTGGGCGCGCGCAACAGGATCCAGCTCATCACCAAGGCATCGCAGTCGGGTTTGCTGTGATGCGGAGCCGACACCGCGGCTAGCGGACCGCTGAGGGTCTCGTCGCGGGGCACCGCTATCGTCCCGAATGGACTCCTCACACCAACCGGACGTCCTCGATCAGCCAGCGGTCCGCGGGACGGCTCAGCGTCATCTGCATCCGGGTGCGGTCCACCCGCGGCTGCGGGTTGTTGGTGTTGGTGATGCTCTGGTCGACGAACAGCACGAGCACTGCGCGGTCCTCGTCCGCCTCGACCACGCCCTGGTTGAGCACGTTGCCGCGAGATGTCGCCTGGTACTGCTGGATGAGCTGGGTGAGCCCGTCGCTGACCTGCTTGTACTGGCGCGCGAAGGCCGGCGACGAATTGTCCGTGACGGTGCGGAAATTCCCCTCCAGGTCGCGGTGATCGTAGCTGGTCAGCGCCAGCGCGTACTGCCGCGCGGAAGCGATCGCGCTCTCCCGCGCCGAGTCCTGCGCGTCGCGCTGCCACAGTTGCGTTCCGGTGTAGGCGAGCCCGGCGGCCAGCAGCAGGACGACCAGCGTCGTCGCCAAGACCGGCGGTCTGCGCAGTGCCGAGAACAACCGGCGGAAACGGCCTTCGGTGGCTCGCGAGTCCATACTGGACCCCGCTACGCTTTCCGCGCTGCTCGACCGTTCTTCCGCTGCGGAGCTTGCGGCGGGCGCCGTTGCGACCTCCGATCCGGGATCGGACTCATCCACAGTGGTCACATCATCCGCCGCCGCGACGTGCACGGCCCTGCCTTCGGCAGCGTCCGCACGCGTCTCCGGCACCGATGGCCGTTGACCCGAAGCCGCCTCGTCCGGCCCGGAATCGTCCGCCGCGCGGCGCTTGCCATCGAGGTCCGCTCGGTCGCTGAGCATCATCGAACTCCTTGGGTGAACATCGAAGACCACGGTCGTGGCCCCAGAACTTGCCGTTGACCCGCGCCTGCCGGGGCGGGCTCCGGTGCGGGTGCGGAAGGCGATACCGCCGAGGTGGTCCCGCCCGTCGCCGAACCCGGACGCGGTGCGCTGTCGGCGCCGCGTTGTTGCAGTCCCGGCCCGGACGGGCAGTTCCAGCCGAGCTGCGGCTCGCGCGGCCCGGTCTCGGTCGGCATCCGGCGTTCGGTGCCGTAGTAGCAAACCGGGCCTTGTGCGGCCACGAGGTAGAAGTCCGCGACATCGCCGTGCACGATGCTGCCCAAGTCGCCGAGTCCCCGCGGCAGCGCGGTCATCGTCTCCTTCAGCGCCGGGACGTGTGCACCGAGGACTTGCGAAGTGCCGAGCAGGTTGCCGAGCAGCGCAGAACCTGCCTGCTGGTTCTGCGCCAGCAACTTCGTCACCTCGGTGGCGGTGCCGGGCGCGGTCTCGAGCAGCTGCCGGATCCGCGGCTCCTGCGCGCCCGCTTGATCGGCGAGGTCGCGCATGGACGCGGCGAGTTCGGGCAGGTCCTCAGCGGGACCGAGCGCTTGCGGCCCGTGCTCGATCAGGTTCGTGATCTTCGGTTCCTGCCGCGCGGCCAGCTGCGTGAGATCGCGAGTTCCGTCCAGGACGCGCTGCAGCTGCGGAGCAGTGCCGTTCAGCCCGGTGGAGGCAGCCTCGGAGAGGACTTGCACGTCGTGCGGATCGATGCTGTCGGCGAGCCGCATGGTGTGCACCAGCAGCGTCTCCAACGGCATCGGTGCACTGGTGCGTTCCGCGCGGATCTCGCCACCGTCCGAAAGGTACGGTGGGCCGTCGGTTTCCGGTTGCAGGTCGAGGTGCTGCACCGCCATCGGGGTGTCCATGCTGATCCGCGCGGTGGAATCGGCCGGAACGCGACTACCGGGATCCAGCAGCAGATCCAGCGTCACGCCCGCCCCTGCCCGGTCGATCCGAACGTCCCCGACCGTTCCGGTGCGCACACCCCGATAGGTCACCTGCGAGGTCGGTGCGAGCCCTGCCGCATCGGGCAGGTGCACGGCCACCCGGATCGGCGCGCGCACGGCCTGCGGCCCGAGGACGGTGTTGAACACGAAACCCGCGCACACCAAGGCGATCACCACGAACATCGACAGCTGGACCAGCACCGCGCGGTTCATCGGGTACCTCCGCTCAACAGTCCGGTGGCATCACCGGGCGGTGCCGGTGCGGCGGGCGATCCGGGCGGCAACGGCGGATTCCGCCCCGTCAGCAACGGAACCAACGTTCCTGCCACGTCGAGGGTGCCGTCCAGGTTCAGGTAGTCGCCGGGGATCGCTCCGCCGAGGCGCTGCTGGAACAGCCGCAACTGGTCCAGCGTGCCTGCGACGTCGCCGTTGAACCCGGCCAGCGAATCCAGCACCGGACGCAACTGGTCGAGTTGCCTGGTGAACGCGGGGCCGGCTTCGCGGACCACGCCGTCGCTGCTGCGCCCGAGTTCGGTGACCTTGCTCAGCAGCTGCTCGAATTGACCGCGCTGGCTCAGCAAGGTCTGCACGGCCGGGTCGAGGTCGCGCAGCGCGGACTCCAGCAGCGGGGTGTTGGCCGCGGTCTCGGCGGAGACCCGGTGCAACGAGTCGATCGTGGTGTCGAACTCGGCGCGGTGCGAGTCCACTTCGGTCAGCAGCTCGTCGAGCCGGTGCAGCAGGTCGCGTACCTTCCGCTCCCGGCCGCCGATGGCGGTGTTGAGCTCGGTGACCACGGTGCGGGCCTGGTCGAGACCGCTGCCGCCGAGCACGGTGCCCAGCGCGGCCAAGGTGTTCTCCAAGTCCGGGCCGCGCGAGGTCTCGGTCAACCGGTCGCCTTCGCCGAGCGGGTGCGGATCCGGTCCCGGTTCCAGCGCGACGAATTGCTCACCGAGCGCGGAAGTCAGCTCCAGGCGCGCCGCGGTGTCGCGGGGTAGCGGGACGTTCTTGTCCAGATCCAGCACCACGAACGCCTTGAAGTCCCTTGTGGACAACTGGTTGACTTTGCCCACCGTGGCTTGGCCGACCCGGACCGCTCCCCCGATCGGAAGGTTCGACACGTCGTCGAACACGGCCGTCACGCGGTAGGAATCTCCCTCGGCTGCACGACCGATTGGCAGATTGTGCAGGCTCAGCCCGCACGAGCTCGTCAGCAGCACCGCGATCAGCACGGCGGAGGCCTTGACCGCCTTGCTCATCCGCCACCTCCCTGCTTGCCGGCCAGCGCGCGCAGCGGATCCAGGTCGGGCGGGAACGGAATCGGGTTCACGATGCCCGGTCCCGAGCACAGCGGCACCGGAATCCGGTCGCAGAGCCGTGCCGTGGCGGGGAACTGCGAAAGGTTGCTGGAGATGTTCAGCCGGATCCGGAGCCGTTCGTCCTCGGTGACCGCGCGGCTGAAGTTGCCGAACACCAGCGGCAGCATCGTCATCACCTCGCCGAGCGCCTCCCGCTGCGCGGCGACCTGACCGGTGGTGCCCGCCAGGTCGTGCACGCTGCCGGTGATCTCATCGCCGTGCTCCCGGACCAGCTCGTCCACTTCGGTCAACGCCCTGGAAAGCCGTCCGATGGTGCGGTTGAGGTCGAGCCGTTGCGCGCCGTAGTCCTGGCCGGCCTGCTGCACGTTCGCGGACAACGAGTCCACTGTGCCGCGATGCTCGGTCAGGGTGCGCACCAGCACGTCCAAATCGCCGATCAGCCCGGCCAGCTCTTCCCGGTTCCCGGCGACCACGTCGGTCGCGCGGGCGAGCCGATCGATCGCTTCGCGCACCTGCGGGCCTTTGCCGTCCACCGCGGTGGCCGCCTGGTGCAGCGTCGAACCGAGGTCGCCACCCTTGTTGAGCCCGTCCGGGCCGAACGCGCCGACCACGGTGTCCAGTGAGGACATCAATTGGTCCCAGCGGATCGGCGAGTGCGTTCGCTGGGCCGGGATCACCGCGGCTTCGGGCAGCTTCGGCCCGCCGGTGTAGCCGGGACCGAGTTCCACGAACCGGTCGCTGATCAACGCCGGACTCAGGATGTACGCCTGCGCGCCCGCCGGGATGCTGACTTCCGGCTCCACCTGCATGGTCACCCGGACGACCGGCCCGCGCGGCTGCAGCGATCTCACCACTCCGACCGGAACACCGAGCACCTGGACCTTGTTGCCCGGGTAGATTCCGTCCACAGTGGCGAAATCCGCCGATACGGTGTGCACCCGCTGCGGTCGCAGCAGCGTGTACCAGCCACCGGCGATCAGCAGTGCCACCACGCACGCCACGGCCACGATTCGCGATTTCCGGCTCATCGGCACCCCTCGACAAGTCCGGCCACGCACAACAGGTTGTCCGGCAACGGTCCCGCGGGCCCGGAGACGTCGCCCCAAGATCCGTTGCCGGTCGCGTTCGCCAGCGACTTCCCGGCGGGGGCGAGCTTCGCGATGGTCTCCCCGATCGCCCGCTCATCGCGGCGCAGCGCCGCGGTGATCGCGTGCAGGTCGGTCAGCAGCGGGCCGAGCTTCGCGGAGTTGTCCGCCAGAAAACCATCCAGCTGGGAGGTCAGCGACTCCACGTCGGTGATCAGCTGTCGGATCGTGTCGCGTCGTTCGCTGAGCGTCCGCGTGATCACGTCCGCGTCACCGAGCAGCTGCACGAGCGTGTCCTGTTGGGACACCAGCGCCGATGTGGTCGACCGGGCGCCGTGCAGCAGCTGGTCGAGCTGCTGATCGTGCCGGCCCACCAGCTCGGCAGCGCCGCTGATGCCGGTGAGCGCCCGGCCGAGCAGTTCCGGATCCTCCGGAGTCGTCTGCTGCAACGTGCGCATCATTCCGCGCAGCGCACCGAGGTCGAGTTCTTCGGTGGTGCCGGTAGCGTCCGAGCCGAGCTCGTCCAAACTGTACGGAACTCGCGTCCTATCACGCGGAATCACCGCCCCGGCGGGCAATTCGCCCATCCCCGTCGGCTCGATCGCCAAGTAGCGGGTGCCCATCACCGTGGCGAGCCGGACCGAGGCCGAGGTCGCCTCGCCGAGACGCTGCGACCGGTCCAGCCGGAACCGCACCCGCACCCGGTCGCCGGCGAGCTCCATCGCACTGATCCGTCCCGCCGGGACACCCGCGACATGCACCTGCGCATCGGTGGTGAGCCCGGCCGCGTTCGCGAATTCCGCGGTGTACTCGCGGGTTCGCAGCCGGAACGACAGCTGCGGGACCGCCACCACCGTCCCGAGCAACAGCAGCAGGACGACGATTCCGGCCGTGCCCACCGCCAATGGGTTGTTCCGGAAGCGGTTGCGGCGGCTCATCGGCACACCTCCGAATGCGGCAGCGGCGCCGCACCGAGGTCGACGCGCGCACCACCGACGCTCAACCGCAGGTTGCAGACGTAGATGTTGACCCAGGTGCCGTAATCCATTGTCCGGTTCAGCTTCGTGACCAGTTCGGGAAGTCCCTGCACGGCGGCGTCGAAGCGCTGCTCGTTCGCCACCCACCCGCTCGTCATCTGCCGCAGCGCGTCCACATCGCGGGTCAGGTTCGGAGTGATCTGCTGCAACGATCCGTCCACCGAGTTCGCCAGCGCGCCGCCGGCGTCCAGGGCCTCGGCGATCTGTCCCCGGTCTTGGGCCACCGCGGAACTCAACTGTCCTAACCGGACGATGAGTTGCTCAAGGTCCGCGCGATGTTCGCTGGTCGTGGCGAGCACCGTGTTGAGATTGCCCAGCAACTGCCCGATGACCTGGTCGCGCTCGACCAGCCCGGAAGTCACCGAGATCACCCGCTGCAGCAGGGACGTCAAGGTGCCCGACTCGCCCTGGAACACCGCCACCAGCTCGTGCGCCAGCTGGTTCGCCTGCCCGGGGTCGATGGAATCGAACAGCGGCTTGAAGCCGTTGAGCAACGAGGTCAGCTCCAGCGCGGGCCGGGTGCGCGAGCTCGGAATCGTGCTGCCCTCCCGCAGTTCGCCGCCACCCGCACCCGGATCGAGCGCGATGTACCGGCCGCCGAGCAGGTCGTCGTAGCGGATCACGGCGCTCGACGTGGCGGGCAACGGCTGGTCGTCGAGCACGTCGAAGGTCACCAGCGCCCGGGCATCGCGCAGCCGCACGTCGGTGACCTTCCCGGCGCGCACCCCGGCGATGCGGATCTCGTTGCCCTCCTGCACGCCCTGGGCGTCGGTGAACACCGCCCGGGAGGTGCGCGTGCCGCCTTCGAGCGGATGGTTGAGCGTGTTCACCACGAGCACCGCAGCCAGCACGGAAACGACGACGAACACGGTGAACTTCACTGCGGGACCGGCGATGTTCACGGCACCACCACCCGGGTTCCGCGCACGACCGGCCCGAACAGCAGGCCCGCCACATCGGTGTCGATGTCCGGTGTGGACGGTCCAGCCGTCGCAGGCGGCGGTACCAGATCGGCCAGCGCCCGCTTCTCCTGCTCAGTGCCGATCGGGCCGACGGTGCCGCCGAACCGCGGAGCCGGTGGCGTGGGCTGCGCGCAGTTCGGCCCGTCCAGGCCGGGATAGCGCGGGCAGTCCTGCGGGCCGTACGGCTGCGGGTCTTCGAGCGTGACCGGCGCGCGGATGTGGAAGCGGTCGTCTTTGAAGGTACGGCTGGCGTTGCCCGTGAAATCCCGCAGGTTGTGCAGCGTCGCGGTGAGCTGGTCCGCGTTCGCGCCCAGTACCTCGGAGGAGGGCTCCATGGTGTGCACGACCTCGATGGCCTTGGCGGCGTTGTCGTCGAGGAAGCGCTGCGACTCCGCGGTGAGCGCGGTCCCGGCGCTGAGCAGGTTCGCCAAGTCCTGGCGCTCCTCCACGACCGTGCGCGACAACGTCACGGCATCGTCCAAAGTGGCCAGCAGGTCCGGCGACGCGTCGGCGAGCTGCTTGCTCAGCCCGGCGATTTCGGACATGTTCCCGATCGTGCGCTGCGGATCGTAGCGTCCGGAGAGGTCGTGCAGCGTGTCGATCGTCCGGCCGATCTCCGCACCGCGGCCTCGCAACACGTCGGCCATGGTGGTCAACGCGGTCTGCAACTCCGCGGGCCGCAGCGCGGTCAACAGCCCGTACATCCTGGTGTAGGCCCGGTATATCTGCACCGTGCCGCGGGTGTCGTCGGCCGCCACTACCGACCCCGGTCGCAAACTGCCCTGTCCGGTCGACGAATCTCCCGCCAGATCGACGTATTGATCGCCGAACAGCGTTTTCGGCAGGATCCGCAACCGCACGCCTGCGGGCACTGAATCCAGTTCTGCCGGTTCCATGCGGAGCGTGAGGCGCGAACCGCGAGTCCCGGCCTCCACTTCGGACAGTTCGCCGACCACCACCCCGCGGTAGCGCACCGCGGAGTTCGCCCGCACCGGACCGGCCTCGGCGGGCACGGTCGAGGTCACCGTGGGGGCGCCGTTGAACAGCTCGGCACCGCCGGATGCGGACAGCACCACCGCCCCGAGCACCACGACCACGGCCAGTGCTCCGCGCACCGCCAGCGCCCGCCTGCTCACCCCGCCGCGCATGAGGTCCGCCATCACTGCACCCCCAGCGCGGGCAGGCTCGGGCTCAGCCCCCAGAAAAGCAAGGTCAGCAGCATGTCGGTGAACGTGATCGCCACGATGCTGGTGCGCAACGCCCGCCCCGCCGCGCGCCCAACGCCTTCCGGCCCGCCGGTGGCGTAGTAGCCGTAGAAGCAGTGCACCAGCGTCACGACCATGGCGAACACGACGGCTTTCAGCAGCGACAAGCCCACATCGGACGGGCTCAGCAGCAATTGGAAGTAGAAGTCGTAGGTGCCGCCCGACTGGCCCTGCAGGTGCACCACCGCCACCCGCGTGGCGATGTAGGACGCGAACAGGCCCACCAGGTACAGCGGCACCACCGAGATGAACGCCGCGGCCATCCGGGTGCTGACCAGGAACGGCAACGACCGCACCGCCATCGACTCCAACGCGTCCACCTCGTCGGCGATGCGCATCGCGCCGAGCTGCGCGGTGAACCCGGTGCCCACCTTGGCCGCCAGCGCGATGCTGGCCACCAGCGGCGCCAGCTCGCGCGTGTTGACCATGGCCGACATCAGCCCGGACATGGGGGTCAGCCCGATCAGGTCGAGCCCGCGGTAGCCCTCCAGGCCGACCTGCGTGCTGGCGACGAAGGACATCGCGAAGATCACGCCGATGGTGCCGCCACCGGCGAACAGCGAGGCCGCGCCGAAGCTGATCTCCGCGACCAGCCTGGCCACGTGCTTGCGGTAGTGCAGCAGCGCGCGCGGCAGCGCGACGATCGCCCGGAGGTAGAACGTGGCCTGCATCCCGAACCCGGCCAGCACGTCCACGAACTTGCGGACCGGTTGGGCGCTGCGCGGTTGCGGAGCGGCCATCAGTAATCGCCCTTCGGCGGCAGCAGCAGCGGATGCAGTTCGGTGAGCACCACGTTGGCCACGAACACCATCACGAACGCCATCACCACGGCTTCGTTGACCGCATCGCCGAGACCGCTCGGACCGCCCTTCGCCGTCAAGCCCTTGAACGCGGACACCAGCGCGGCCAGCACGCCGAACGCCGCGGCCTTGACCTCGGCCACCAGGAACGCGCCCGGATCGGAGTAGGCGGTCAGCGTCGCCAGGAACCCGCCCGCCGAACCACCCATCAGCACGTGCACGAACAACGTCGCGCTGATCCCGATCGCCATCACCACGCCGTCGAGCAGCACGGTCACCACGACCGCCGCCAGCACCCGGGGCACCACCAGACGCTCCACAGTGGATATACCCATGACCTCCATGGCGTCGGTCTCCTCGCGCAGCTTGCGCGCCCCGAGGTCGGCGCAGATCGCCGAGCCGCCGACACCGGAGATCATCAGCGCGCACACCAGCGGCGAAGCCTGCCCCACCACGACGAAGGCCACGACCGCGCCCGCATAGCCCTCGGCGCCGAGCTGCCCGGCCAGCGCCCCGATGTTGACCGCCACCAGCACGCCCAGCGGGATGGTCATCAGCACCGCGGGCAGCGTGCTCACCGAAGCCAGGAACCACCCCTGAGCCAGGCATTCCCGCCAGGACAGGCGACCGCGGACCAGCGCTCGCAGCCCTGCGAACAGGGTTGTGACGGCGAACTCCACCAGCAGCCCCGCCTGGGTCGCCGCGTCCGCGAACGCGCCCCGCGACGGCGGGATCTCCAGAGCCATCGGTGGCTCCCTTCGGCGGGCGGCGTTGCACCGGCTAGAACGAGTGTTGCGTAGCATGAGTTACGCAACAGTTGTTACGCGTGTTTCCCCGGGTCCCGCACCCTGTTGTGCAGTGGGTTCGCGAAGCGCGACCGCATACCGGGGTTGCGCGACCGACACCCGCGCGAGGCGAGGACGAGAGGTGCGCCAGTGGCCAAGCGGATCCGCGATCCCCGATCGCGCCAGCACCTCGTGGAGACCACCCGGCGCCTGGTCGCCGCCCGCGGCGCGGCGGCCACCACGATGCGCGCGGTGGCCGCCGAGGCAGGGGTGACCACCGGTTCGGTCACGCACTACTTCGACGACAAGGCAGAGCTGATGACCGCGGTGCTCCGGCACAACGGCGAGGTCGTGGCGCAACGGGTCGTCGACTCCGTCGGCAATCGGCGCGGACTGGACGCGGTGCGCCGCGCGGTGCACGGACTGCTGCCGGTGGACGAGCAGCAGCTCACCTGCTGGCAGGTGTGGCTGGCGTTCTGGTCGCACGCACCGGAGGAGCGCGACGGCGGGTTCAGCGACGGCTACGAGGTCTGGCGGGCACTGCTCAAGCAGCACTTGGCCGAAGCGGTCGAGGACGGCGACCTGCCAGCCGGCCTGGACCTGCCGCACGAGGTCCGGGTGCTGGGCGCTCTCGTGGTCGGCACCGGACTGCTGGCGGGTTCGGACCCGGCCGCGCGCCGCCGGTTGCGGCGCCGCGCCCGCCGAGTGTTCAACGAGCACTTCGAGCGGCTCGCTCGTTCCTCCGGGGCGGAGTGAGCCCTACGTCCGAAGTGGACGGACGAAGGTCCGGTGCCGGAACATTCGCACGGTCGCAGGCCGCTTCAGTCACGCGGCAGCAGCAGGCCGAGCGGACCGAGGTCGAGGTTGAGCTCCTCGGGGCTGATGTCGAACCGCTCACGCAGCTCGGTCACCGCCTCTTCCAGCCGCAGCAGCGCCACCCCCAGGTCCTCCACCTGCTCGTCGCCGAGCTCACCGGTGTCCACCCGGCGCAGCGCCTGGCGCTCCATCAGCTGCCGCAGCAACTCGATGATGGTGAGCACGAGTTTGAACAGGTCGCGTTGCACCGACTCGGAATCCGACTCGATCCGGCGCGGCAACTCCCTGGCGTGCGGTTCCTGCTCAGCCATCACCGGACTCCACACGCGGCGCCAGGCCGGTCATGCCCTCGCTCTCCCGGACCGAGGTGATCAACGCCTGCAACGACACCCGCACCAGGTCGACGCCCGCCAGCGACAGCGTGATGTCCCCGGTGAGCACGACCCCACCGGCCAGCAACCGGTCCAGCAGGTCCACCAGCGCGATCTCCCGCGTGGCCCGCACCGGCGAGCCGCCCGCCTCGGCGAGCGTCCCGAGCTGCGGTTCCGGCCCGGTCACCGCGGGCCTCCGGCGTTCTCCTCGTCCTCGAGGGTGGCGAACGAGTACGGCGGCCACGGCCCGGTCAACTCGGCCCGCAGCCCCACCCGGTCGGCCGAGCCGGTCACCGCTCCGGCGAACTCGTCGCCGCGCTCGTCGTCGACCAGGTAAGCGCCGTTGAGCAGCATCCGCCCGGTGTAACCGGCCAGGTCGCGGTCCTGCGGCGGCAACACCCTGCTGGCACGCGCGAAGGCGGCCAAGTCCGCGTGCAACCGCTCGGCACGGTGCACCGCGTCGGCCCACGAGCGTTCGGAGAACTCGCGACGCCGCCGGGCCCGCTGCAGGTACGCCGCGCCCGGCCGTTCGGATTCCGGTTCCTGCGGCGGTGTTTCCTCGGCGGGCGGATCCGCGTACGCCTTAACGCCCCACTCGGTGCGGCCGGCGACGCGATCCAGCACCGCGCGGAAATGCGCACCGCGCTCGCGCAGCACTTCCCGGACGCGGTCATCGGACAGGTAGACCGTCGCCAGGCCCAGCGGCGCGATCGGTGTCCGGGCGGCGTCGACCACGCGGTTGTGGGCGCGCGCGGTCTCCTCCAGCCACCGCACGTCCTCCAGGTGCTCCCGCAGTCCCCGCTCGCCGAAGTCGGCCGCGTCGACCGTGCTCACCAGCGCCGTGATGCCCTCGCCCGGCACGACGCGCACGGGCTCGCCGCCGATGCCGCTGATGCCTTCCGGCGCGGGCGGCTCGCGGCTGATCGCGTAGAGGTAGGTCATCGGTTCAGTCACGGTCGTGCTCCTCGAGCGCGGCGTCCTCCCCGTCTCGCAGCTTGCGCACCTCGTCGCGCAGTTCGCGGTTTTCAGCCGCGAGCTCGCGGTGCTCCGCCGAGAGCGCCGGATCCGACTCCCACCAGTTGATGCCCATCTCCCTGGCCCGTTCCACCGAGGCCACCACCAGCCGCAGCTTGATCGTGAGCAGTTCGATGTCCAGCAGGTTCACCTGCACGTCCCCGGCGATCACGATGCCCTTGTCCAGCACCCGCTCCAGGATGTCGGCGAGGTTCGCGCCGTCCTGCTGCGCGGGCCTGCCGCCGCCGGAGTGCCAGGCCGGGGCACGAGCGCCGCCGCTGTCGGTCATCGCAGCCTCCGCTCACCGCACTTCGTCCGCGCCGCGGCACCTGCCGCCCGCGGTGGAGCCGCTCACCCTTGGCCCCGCGGATACCGGGCGGTGCGCCGATACCCGACCAGCTCGCCGTTCTCGTCCAGTTCCGCCTCGTAGACCGCGAGGATGTCCGCGGTGGCGGGCACCCGCCGGATCTCGACGACCTCGACGCCGACGAGCCAGCCGTGCTCGCCGCGCTGCACCGAGGTCGCGCCTTCGGGTTCCTTGCCGATCAGCTCCCCCAGCTGCGTCAAGGCCAGCCGGGCCGCTTTCGACGCGCGCAACCGTTGCGGCGCGGGGGACTCGTCCTGCGGCGGAGGCCGTCGCGGACGCCCGCCCC
>NZ_JAFRFW010000286.1:0-11159 GCF_017434145.1 Saccharopolyspora sp.
CGGCGCTGTCCGCGTGCTGGCGACTGGCCGAAGGCCGCGATGCCGACGACGACCTGGCCGTCGCGGCCCTGTGGCTCGCCGAGGAGGCACCGGCGGCCATGCACGTGGCCCAACACCTGCACGGCGGCGTCGGGGTGGATTCGACCTACCCGTTGCACCGGCATTATTCGCTGGTCAAAGACTTGGCGCGGCTGGTGGGCGGCGCCGGCCACCGCGTCGACGCGCTCGCCGACCAGCTCGCGATGGAGTGCTGATGTTCATCGAATGCACCGAACAGCAGGAGGCGCTGCGCGCGCAGCTGCGCGAGTACTTCGCGGGCTTGATGTCGCCGGAAGAGCGCGCGGAGATGGCCGCCGACCGGCACAACGCGGTGTACCGCGAGGTCGTGCGGCGGATGGGCCGGGACGGCTGGCTCGGCGTCGGCTGGCCCGTCGAGTACGGCGGGCACGGGTTCGGCGACGTGGCCCAGCACATCTTCGCCAGCGAGGCGGCGCGCGCCGACATCCAGCTCCCGTCGGTCACGCTGCAAACGGTCGGGCCGACGCTGCTGGCCTACGGCACCCAGCAGCAGAAGGACCTGTTCCTGCCGAAGATCCTCGCCGGTGAGGTGCACTTCGCGATCGGCTACACCGAACCCGAGGCGGGCACCGACCTCGCGGCGCTGCACACCTCGGCCGTGCGCGACGGAGACGGTTACCTGGTCAACGGCCAGAAGATCTTCACCACCGGCGCGCACGACGCCGACTACATCTGGCTGGCCTGCCGCACGGATCCGGAGGCGCCGAAGCACACGGGCATCTCCATCCTCATCGTGGACACCTCGGACCCCGGCTACTCGTGGACGCCGATCATCACCTGCGACGGGGCGCACCACGTGAACGCGACGTACTTCAGCGACGTGCGGGTGCCCGCGTCGATGCTGGTGGGCGAGCAGGACCGCGGCTGGAAGCTGATCACCACGCAGCTCAACCACGAGCGGGTCATGCTCGGCCCGGCCGGGCGGATCGACGGGATGTGCGCCCGGGTGCGGGATTGGGCCGGCCGGCGCAGCGACCTGGACGGGACTCCGCTGCTGGACCTGCCGGACGTGCGTCGCGCGCTCGCCCGCGCGCACGCCTGCACGCGGGTCAACGAGTTGCTGAACTGGCAGGTCGCGGCCTCGTCGGCGGCAGGTCCGGTGCAGGTGGCGGACGCCTCGGCGACGAAGGTGTTCACCTCCGAGCGCATCCAGGTCCTCGGCCGCTCGCTCGAAGAGGTCGTCGCCCGCCACGGCGACGCCGCCGAGCCCGCGACCGCGGACCTGCTGCGCTGGCTGGACGTGCAGGCCAAGCGGAACCTGGTGCTCACCTTCGGCGGCGGCGTCAACGAGGTCCAGCGGGAACTGATCGCCACGGCCGGGCTCGGGCTGCCCCGATCGCCGCGTTGACCGGAGGGAGCACGCGATGACCGTCGACACACCGGAGGAAACCCTCGGCGAGGAAGCCATCCCGGCGATCGCCGAGCGGATCAGGCAGGCGGGGGAGTCCGCCAGCCGGGCCGCGCGCGACCCGGTGAACCTGCCGATGATCAACAACTGGGTGGAGGCGCTGGGCGACGGGAACCCGGTGTACACCTCGGCGGAGCAGGCCGCCGCGTCCGTCCACGGTGGACTCGTCGCGCCGCCCGCGATGGCGCAGGTGTGGACGATGCCGGGACTGCGGCCGGTCCGGGACACCGACGATCCGCTCTACGCCATGATGGGCGCGCTCGACGAGCTCGGCTACACCTCCGTGGTCGCGACGAACTGCGAGCAGACCTACCACCGCTACCTGCGCCACGGTGAGCAGGTCGCGGTGACCGCGCGGCTCGAATCGGTAGTCGGCCCGAAACGCACCGGACTGGGCGAAGGCTGGTTCGTCACGACCCGCAACGTCTGGTACGTCGGCTCGGAGCCGGTGGCCGAGATGCTGTTCCGGGTGCTGAAATTCCGCCCCCCGCAACAGAAACAGGAACAGGAACCGCCGAAGCCGCAGTCGCAGCCCGCGTCGGGTGCGCAGATCCTGCCGCCCATCAACCGCGACACCGCGTACTTCTGGGAAGGCGCCGCCGAAGGCGAACTGCGCATCCAGCGCTGCGGCCAGTGCGGGCTGCTGCGGCACCCGCCCGGCCCGATGTGCCCGGAATGCGGCTCCACCGCCCGCAAGCACTTCGTCGCCTGCGGGCACGGCGAGGTCTACAGCTACGTGGTTCACCACCACCCGCCGATCCCCGGCAAAGAACTGCCGATCGTGATCGCGCTCGTCGAACTGGACGAGGGGGTGCGGATGCTGGGCGAGCTGCACGGCATCGATCCCGGCGAGGTGGCGGTGGGGCTGCGCGTCGAAGTCGGATTCCAGCGCTTGACCGAGGAGGTCACCATGCCGTTCTGGCGGCCGCGGCAGGACGGGGGTGCGGCATGAGCACGTTGCCCAGGACCCGGACGGCCGCAGAGGTGCAGGTGGGTGCGGCCCTGCCGGAGGAGAGCATCGAGGTCACGCCCACGTTCGTGGTCAGCACCGCACTGGCCACCAGGGACTTCCAGGACGTGCACCACGACCGCGACCTGGCCCATGCCAAGGGATCGCAGGACATCTTCGTCAACATCCTCACCACCACCGGAATCGCGCAGCGGTACGTGACCGACTGGGCGGGACCGGAGGCGCTGGTGCGCGGTGTGTCGGTGAAGCTCGGGGTGCCTTGCTACGCCTACGACACGTTGACGTTGTTCGGGCAGGTCCTCGATCGCGTCGTCGAGGACGGCGAGACGCGGTTCTCGGTGGAAGTGCTCGGGCGCAACGGAACCGGTGAGCACGTGCGCGGAACGGTGCGGGTGGCCCTGCCGGAGGTGTCGGCGTGAGCATTTCGGAACAGACCGCCATCGCGGGGATCGGCGCGACGGAGTTCTCCAAGGACTCCGGCCGCACCGAGCTCCAGCTCGCCGCCGAGGCCACCCGCGCAGCGCTGGCCGACGCGGGCCTCGAACCGTCCGATGTGGACGGCATGGTGACGTTCACGATGGACAACAACACCGAGGTCGCCGTCGCGCGGGAGCTCGGGGTGCCGGAGCTGAGCTTCTTCAGCCGGGTGCACTACGGCGGCGGAGCGGCTTGCGCGACGGTGCAGCAGGCCGCAATGGCCGTCGCGACCGGCATGGCCGAGGTCGTCGTGTGCTACCGGGCGTTCAACGAGCGCTCCGGGCAGCGGTTCGGGCAGGTGCAGTCCGGGCTGGCCGCCGCCCCGACCTCGACCGGCATCGACGCCGGGTGGAGCTACCCGGTCGGCCTGGGCACGCCGGGCGGGCAGGTGGCCATGTTCGCCCGCCGCTACATGCACGAATTCGGCGCCACGAGCGAGGATTTCGGCCGCGTCGCGGTCGTGGACCGGCAGCACGCCGCGACGAACCCGAACGCCTGGTTCTACCAGCGCCCGATCACCCTGGCCGAGCACCAGGACTCGCGGTGGGTCACCGAGCCGCTGCACCTGCTGGACTGCTGCCAGGAAAGCGACGGCGGCGTCGCGCTGGTGGTCGTCTCCGCCGAACGCGCCAAGGACCTGCCGAATCCTCCGGCGCTGGTCCGCGCCGCCGCGCAGGGCAGCAGCACCGACCAGTTCACGATGACCAGCTACTACCGCGACGACCTCACCGGCCTGCCGGAGATGGGGCTGGTCGCGCGGCAGCTGTGGCGGCAGGCCGGGGCCGGGCCGGAGGACATGCAGGTCGCCGTGCTCTACGACCACTTCACGCCGTTCGTGCTGGTGCAGCTGGAAGAACTCGGGTTCTGCGGGCGCGGGCAGGCGCGGCACTTCATCGCCGACGGCGGCATCGGCCTGGACGGCGCGCTGCCGGTCAACCCGCACGGCGGGCAGCTCGGCGAGGCGTACATCCACGGCATGAACGGCATCGCCGAAGGCGTCCGGCAGATCCGCGGCACCGCGGCCAACCAGCTGCCCGAGGTGCACAACGCCCTGGTCACCGCCGGGACCGGAGTACCCACCAGCGCCCTGGTCCTGTCCGCGGCCTGACTCCCTGGCAACGAGCGCGGGACCGCTTCGCCCGAACGGATCGGGGCGATGGGCCCCTTCACTCCCTCGGGCGGGCGGCCGACACGCCCGCCCGATATCGGCCCAGCGTGCGGAGTGAACGGAACTTTCGTCCCAATAGATTGGGCGAACAGTCCGTTCACTCGGTTCCGAAGCCGGTCACTCGGTTCCCGCGGTGGGCGGGCTCGGAGCGAGCGCGGCGACCCCGGCGGCGAGTTCTGCCGGGTCCGGGGCGGTGTCCGGGTCGATGAGCCATTGCAGGACGAAACCGTTGATCATCGCCAGCACCGCCGAGCCGACACCGCGCTGCTGCGCGGTCACTTCCCCGGAGTCGCCGAAGATCAGCTTGGGCAGGTTGGCCCGCGCCTGCTCGTAAACGTCGATGAGCGCACCGCGGATCTCTTCGGAGTACTCGGCCTGGGCGAACGCCTGCACGCTCGCGACCACCATCTCGCGCTGCTCGGTGAGCGTCCGGTGGATTCCGCGCAGGAACCGCTCGAGCCGTTGCAGCGGTGCGTCCGAATCCACCTCCAGCACGGCCTGGTCCAGCTGCGACGTCCAGGCGCCGATCGCGTCCAGCATGGCGATGGTCAGCAGCGCGTCCTTGGAACCGAAGTGGTAGTTGACCGCGGCCAGGTTCGCGCCGGTCTCGGCGGCGATGTCGCGCGCGGTCGTCGCCCCGAAACCCCGCGCGGTGATGCAGCGCTGCGCCCCGGCGATCAGCCGCCGCTTGGTTCCCGAGGAAGGCGCTCGATCCCCTGCCATGCGTGGACCCTCCGTTTCGCCGCTGGGCGGACCGTTCGTGCAGCGCGGGAACGGTCCGCACGCCATCGGCTCAGACCTTCGCGACCGCGACCTCGATCTTCTCGCCCGCGCCGACAGTGCCTGCGAATCCGTCCAGTTCCGCGTCGGTGAACTGAACCGAGTCCGCGAGCGTTTCGGTCGCCAGCGAGTCCCGGAACGCCCGCACCGACGCGAGCGTCTCCGCGGGCCCGGAGATCGTCAGCGCGATCCGGTCGGAGACGTCCAACCCGGCGTCCCGCCGCGCCTGCTGCACCACGCGGACGGCGTCGCGGGCCACGCCCTCGGCGGCCAGCTCCTCGCTGATCTCGGTGTCCAGCGCGATCGTCGTGCCCCGCTGGGACTCCACGGTCCAGCCGGTGCGCGGCACCTCGGTCAACGCGACCTCGTCCGGGGACAGCACCAGCGGCTCGCCGTCGAAGGTGATCGCGGCCTGCCCGGCGTTGCGGACGCCGTCGGCGATCTCCCGCGGGTCGGCCGCGTTGATCGCGTTCGCCACCTGCTGGGTCTGCTTGCCGAAGCGCTTGCCCAGCGCGCGGAAGTTCGGCTTCACCGAGACGTCCACGACGTCCCCGGCCGAGGACAGCGGCTGCAGGCTCTTGATGTTGAGCTCGGCGGCCACGTCGTCCAGCAGCTCCGGCGGCAGCTCGGTGCCCTCCGGCAGCCCGATCAGCGCGCGCTCGAGCGGTTGCCGGATCCGCACGTCACTGGCCTTGCGCGCGGCCCGGCCCGCTTCCACCAGCGCGCGGGCGGAGTGCATCTGCTCGGACAGCACCGGGTCGGTCGGACCGGGCTGCGGCCACGCCGCCAAGTGCACCGACTCCGGCGCGTCCGGATCGCCGAGCCGCACGACGCGCTGCCAGACCTCCTCGGTGATGAACGGCACCACCGGAGCCAGCAGCCGCGTCACCACGTCCAGGCATTCGTAGAGCGTGACCAGCGCGTTCTGATCCGCGGCCCAGAACCGCTGGCGGGAGCGGCGCACGTACCAGTTGGACAGGTCGTCGATGAAGTCCATCAGCAACCGGCCGGCACCCGCGGTGTCGTACTCCTCCAGCCGCCGGTCGGTTTCCTGCGCCAGCGCGTGCACCTCGGCCAGCGCCCACCGGTCCATGATCGGGCGCTCCGGCGGCGGCGAAGCGCTGCTCGGCGACCATTCCGCGTGACTGGCGTAGAGGGTGAAGAACGACGCGACGTTCCAGTACGTCATGAGGATCTTGCGGGTGATCTCCTCCAGCGGTCCGTGCCCGATCCGCCGCGGCGACCACGGCGACCCGGAGCAGGCCATGAACCACCGCACGGTGTCCGCGCCGTGCCGGTCCATCAGCGGCAGCGGTTCGAGGATGTTGCCGAGGTGCTTGCTCATCTTCCGGCCGTCCTCGGCCAGGATGTGCCCGAGGCAGACCACGTTGCGGTACGACGAGCGGTCGAAGACCAGCGTGCCGATCGCCATCAGCGTGTAGAACCAGCCGCGGGTCTGGTCGATCGCCTCGCAGATGTAGTCCGCCGGGTAGCTGCGCTCGAACCGCTCCACGCTGCCCGGCACGTGCGGGTAGCCGAGCTGCGCGAACGGCATCGAGCCGGAGTCGAACCAGGCGTCGATCACCTCCGGTACCCGCTCGGCAGTACCGCCGCAGTCCGGGCACGGGAAGGTGATCTCGTCGATGTACGGCCGGTGCGGGTCCAGCTCGGACAGGTCCGAACCGGCCAGTTCGCCCAGTTCGGCGCGGGAACCGGGCACCGTGACGTGCTCCGCGGCGCAGCGCCAGATCGGCAGCGGCGTGCCCCAGTAGCGGGTGCGCGACAGCGCCCAGTCGACGTTGTTGTCCAGCCAGTCCCCGTAGCGGCCGTGCTTGACGTGCTCCGGGTACCAGTTCGTCGCGTCGTTCTCCCGCTTGAGCGCGTCGCGCATCGCGGTCGTGCGGATGTACCAGGCCAGCTGCGCGTAGTACATCAGCGGCGTGTGGCAGCGCCAGCAGTGCGGGTAGGAGTGCTCGTACTGCATCGCGTGGAACAGCAGCCCGCGCTGCTTGAGGTCCTCGGTCAGCAGCGGATCGGCGTCCTTGAAGAACTTCCCGCCGACCAGCTCGATCGAGCCGGCGAAGTGCCCGTCCGGCTCGATCGGGTTCACCACCGGCAACCCGTTCGCCTTGCACACCGCGAGGTCGTCCGCGCCGAACGCCGGAGCCTGGTGCACCAGCCCGGTGCCGTCGTCCATGGTCACGTAGTCGGCGGGCACCACGAAGTGCGCGCCGGGGATGTCCACCAGCTCGAACGGGCGCCGGTAGTGCAGCCCGACCAGCTCGCTGCCGGGCATCGTGGCCAGCTTCTCCGGCGCCTGCTCCCCGAACACCGCCTCGATCAGCGACTCGGCCACCACGAACGTGCCCTGCTCGGAACGCACCACCGCGTAGGTCGCCTCGGGGTGCACGGCGACCGCGGTGTTCGACACCAGCGTCCACGGGGTCGTCGTCCACACCAGCAGTTCGGCGCCGGTGTACCCGGCGAGTTCGTCGCGCAGCGGGAACCGGACGTAGATCGACGGGTCGGTGACGGTCTCGTAGCCCTGCGCGAGCTCGTGATCGGACAGCGTCGTCCCGCAGCGCGGGCAGTACGGCGCTACCCGGTAGTCCTGGAACAGGTGCCCGTTGCGGAAGATCCGCTGCAACGCCCACCACACGCTGTCCACGTATTCCGGCGACATCGTGCGGTACGGGTGCTCCAGGTCGATCCAGTAGCCCATCCGCTCGGTCACGGCCTCGAACTCGCCGACGTAGCGCTGCACCGATTCGCGGCAGCGGGCGTTGAACTCGGCCACGCCGTACTTCTCGATGTCCGGTTTCCCGGACAGCCCGAGTTCCTTCTCCACCGCCAGCTCCACCGGCAGCCCGTGGCAGTCCCAGCCCGCGCGGCGCGGCACCGAGTGGCCCTTCATCGTCTTGAACCGGGGGAAGAGGTCCTTGAAGACGCGGGCCTCGACGTGGTGCGTGCCCGGGTGACCGTTCGCGGTCGGCGGCCCTTCGTAGAACACCCACGGCTCACCGTCGGCGGTCTGCTCCAGGGCGCGGCCGAAGATCCGCTCGTCCTGCCACCAGCGGGAGATCCGGTGCTCCATCTCCGGCAGGTCGATCTTGGCGGGCAGCGCGTCGAACGGGGACGCGCCGGGCTGTGCCGCACCGGGCTGGGCTGCACCGGGCTGGGCTGCACCGGGCTGGGCTGCGCCGGAGTGGGGGGCTGCACCGGATCGGGGCTGCGCCATCGGGGCTCCTCGGGCTGGTTCGCTTCGCTCGCACGGGCAGCTGATCGCTGCCCACGCGGGGACGAAGTCGCGAACGACCCGCGGTACCACCCCGCTTGTGCCCGCGGCGCGGGCACCTCTCCTTCGTGCCGGCTGTGACGGGCGGCTCCCGTCCGGTTCTACTGAGGGCCGCTGCTGCTCCGGCTGCTGCCGGGGCCGCCGCGACGCCCGTTCTTCCGGAGGCTCCCCGGTGATGGCCGGATCAACGCCTGCTGCCTCCGACTATAGCCAACCGCGCATCCCGGTCTCACAGCGCACCCGCCGCAGGTCACAACGCCCCCGGCAGCACCAGCAGCCCCCAGGCGAACAGCGGGCCGACCGCGACGACGGCGCCGGTGTAGCCGAGCAGCTGCCGGTAGATCATCGTCCGGTCCGAGCCGCGGGCGTTGCTCAGCACGAGCGCGCCGTTGCTGGAGAACGGGGAGGTGTCGACGATCGTCGCGGACACGGCCAGCGCGGCCACCAGGCCGGCGGCGCTGAGATCGCTGGAGAGCAGCAGCGGAACGGCGATCGGGATGATCGCCGTGAGGATCGCGGTCGAGGACGCGAACGCGGAGACCACCGCGACGACGACGCACAGCAGCAACGCGACCAGCAGCGGGCTGCCCAGCTGCGAAGCACCGTGCGAGATCGCGTCGATGGTGCCCGCCTCCTCCAGGATCCCCACGTAGGTGATCATGCCGCCGATCAGCACGATCGTGGACCAGCTGACTCCCTCGATCGCCTTGGACTGCCGGTTGAGATCGACCAGCGCCAGCAGCGCACCGGCGCCCAGCGCGAGGAACCCGATCTCCAGCCGGAACACCAGCGCCACGCCGACCAGCACGACCAACATCGCCAGCGTCAGCACCTGCCGCCAGTCGACCCCCGCGGACGCGTCGTCGTCCGCTTCCTGCTCCACCGCGGCCGCGGGATCGGCGCGCCGGTGCCCGCGCAGCACCACGAAGCTCACCGCTGCGATCAGCACGTTGAACGCGAGGCTGGCCAGGAACAGCGCGTGCGGCGCGAGTTGCAGCGGCGTCTGCTCGATCATGCCGAGCACGATCGCGCCGGAGACCGCGATCGGGGAGAACGACCCCGCGTGCGCGCCCGCCACCAGCACGGCGCCGATGAGCAGCTGGCTCATGCCGTGGCGTTGCGCGAACTTCAACCCCACGGGCGCCAGCAGCGCGATAGCCGCGGTGGGGAAGGTGCCGAGCGCCGAGAGCAGCCCGCACACCGCGAACAGCACCCACGGGATCAGCGCCACCTTGCCGCGCACGAGCTTCACCCCGCCCCGCACGAGCAGGTCGACGGTGCCGTTGCGCTGCGCCACCGCGAACAGGTAGGTGACGCCGAGGATCGTGACGAACAGCGAAGCCGGGAAACTTTCGAGGATTTCGTCCTCGGACAGGTGCAGCGACGCGGTGCCGACGAAGAACGCGCCGACGAACGCGAGAATGCCGATGTTGATGGGGAACAACGTCGCGACCACGAACATGACCGCGAGCGCTAGAAGCGGAAGGATCTCAGACATCGTTGTCCTAGCTCGAATCTCTGTTGTGCGGAACCGACGGAGCGCGGGCTGGTGCGCCGGTGGTGCTCAGGCCAGTGCGCCTGCGCGGCGCCCGAACACCGCGCCCGAGGTCAGTCCGGTTCCGCCGGGGTAGTTGCCGCTGAACAGGCCACCGAGCATTTCCCCGCAGACGAGCAGGCCCGGCAGCTGCGCACCTTCGTCGTCGAGCACCCGCCCGCTGGTGTCCGCGCGCAATCCGCCGAAGGTGAAGGTGATCCCGCAGGTCACCGGGAACCCGTAGTACGGCGGGGTTTCCAGCGGGATCGCCCAGTTCGACTTCGGCGGGCGCACGCGGGCGGCGCGCCCGTCCAGCGCCGCGATGTCCAGCGCCGCGCTGCGGTCGATCGAGGCGTTGAACTCGGTCACGGTGCGGTTCAGCGAGGCCGGATCCACGCCCGTGCCCGCGGCCAGTTCTTCCAGCGTGTCCGCCACGACGACGGAAGCGCCGGGCAGGTCGTACTCCTCGGCGCGCAGCCGCGGCCGGGTGCTCGCGTCGAACAGCTGGAACGCGACGCCGCCGGGCTGCGCCAGGATTTCGGCGCCGTACTTGGCGTAGGTGAGGTTGCGGAAGTCGGCGCCTTCGTCGAGGAACCGCTCGCCGCGCGAGTTGACCACGATGCCGAGCGGATAGCCGCCGCGGGTGAGCTGGTTGGTGACCGCGCGGTTGCCTTCGTTGTCCGGGTACCAGGCGTCCCACGCGACGCTGTGGCAGCTGTTCCAGTCGCCGTGGGTAGCCGCGCCGGCCTCGATCGCCGCGGTCAGCATGTCACCGGTGTTGTGCGGGGTGCCGCGGACCTTGGCCCTGCGCCAGCTCTCGCCGAGGTGCCGCGCGCGGAGTCCGGCGTCGGCCTCGAAGCCACCGGCCGCGAGCACCACGGAATCCGCTTGCAGCACGCCGGATCCGCCCGTCGCATCCGTCCACTTGAGACCTTCGATCGCCCCGGCGCGCAGCACGAGTCGCTGCGCGCGAACGCCGTAGCGGATCTCGACCCCGGCCCGCTCGGCGGCTGCGGTGTGCTGCTCGATCAGCCCGGTCCCGCCGCCGGTGGCGCCGACCGCCAGGCCGCCCCAGAACACCTGCCGCCCCTGCTCGTCCGGGTACGCCTGCCGCTCGTACATCAGCCGGAAGCGCAATCCCTTGCCGTGCAGCCAGCGCAGCGCGTCCTGGCTGTCGCCGACCAGGACCCCGGTCAGCGCCGGATCGTTGTGCCCGCCGGTCACCTTCGCCATGTCGGCGGTGAAATCCCGCGCGGTGTAGGGGTTCAGGACGGACGCGGTGTGCCGGTCGTCGCCGTCGAGCAGATCGGCGAGCTCGTCGAGGCCGTGGTGCGCGATGCGGAACGCGCCCGCGGTGTAGTAGCTGTTCCCGCCGGACTCCGCGGGTGTTCCCTTCTCCAGCAGCAGGACCCGCCTGCCGCGTTCGGCCGCGGCGTGCGCGGCGCTGAA
>NZ_JAFRFW010000287.1:0-1531 GCF_017434145.1 Saccharopolyspora sp.
CGCAGTGCGCGGATTCGTCGGCCGTCCGCGGGGCACCCGAGGCCGCCGCCCGCAGGTCGCCGCCCCGCAGCGCTGCCGCCCCGCAGTGCTGCCGTGCCCGCAGGTCACCGTAGCGAAGGTTGATCACCCGGCATTCCCGCCGTCCGGTTTCGCGTGAATGGAGCAGATTTTGTGACGACCGCTACTCGGTGATCACTCGAAAAGACCTTGCGCGGCGGTGCGTCGGGATGTGGGTGTGCGCCGGACGTGGCACCGGTTTCCCGCGGGGGCGGGCGCGGGCCGGCATTGTTGATCTCCTTACGATATAGCGGTGCTTCATCTTTCGTTCATCTTCGGGAAATCCCGCATTTCCCAGAACGTTCCGGGTGTTCCGGACATCAGCGAGTGGTGGTACCGGGACCTGGCTGGGTCGGGCGCGGCGAGCCCGGCGTTCCTGCAGGGCTTCGGCGCGTTCGCCACCGACGCGATCATCGTCGCGTTCCTGCTGATCTTCGGCGTGCTGATCTGGCGCTCCCGCCCGGGAACGGCCGCGGAGTCGGCGCGGGCGGTGCTCGCGGTCCCGCTGGTGCTGCTGGCCTACCTGATCAGCGAAGTGCTCAAGACGTTCATCCAGGAGGACCGCCCGTGCCGCGCGTTCCCCCGGATCAGCACCATCGAGCAGTGCCCCGAGGTGGGGGACTGGTCGTTCCCGAGCAACCACGCCACGCTCGCCGGTGCATCCGCGGTGGCGTTGATCTGCGTGCGCCGGGCGTGGTTGTGGCTCGGCGTCGTGCTGGCGCTGGCGACCGCGTTGTCGCGGGTCTACGTCGGGGTGCACTACCCGCACGACGTGCTGGTCGGGTTGCTGCTGGGTGCGGCGGTCGCGGCGCTGCTGCCGCGGCTGGCGCGGATGCTCGAACCGGTCGTGGACGGTGCCCGCGGGCTCACGGCCGGAGTGCTGTTGTTCGGCCCGGGCCCGGATTCGGGGTGGAAGCACTTGCCCGCCACGGACGGCACCACCCGCGATCTGCCGGTGCTCGACGCGCAGGCGGGCGATATGCCGACGACGCGGCTGACCGCGCCGATGTCCGCGGAGGCGCCCACCGCGCGGATCCCACGCGCCCGCCGCTGAGCCCTACGTCAGCTCCCGTTCCGTTTCCGAGCGAACGGACTGTTCGTCCAATCTAGCCGGACGAACAGTCCGTTCACTCAGATCGATCTCTCACTGCCGGGCTCCGACGCCGGTGCGCAGCTCGTGCAGCCGTCCGCCCGGCACGTTCGGGCGCAGCGGTGGGGTGTCCGCGCCCGCGGACGTGCGGACTCCGCGCAGGAACGCCTGCACAGCCTCCGGCGCGGAACGCTCCGGCTGCCAGTCCAAAAGGGACTCCGCGCGGCCGGTGTCCATGATCGGCAGCCGCAGGAACGTGTCGAACAGCTCCGGCGACGCGGGCACCAGGTGCAGGTCCCAAGCCGCCCGCAGCGCACCGCGCACCGGCCCGCGCGGCACCGGAACCGTGCGCGCGCCCAGGAGGTTCGCGAGCGCCTGCGCATC
>NZ_JAFRFW010000288.1:0-5302 GCF_017434145.1 Saccharopolyspora sp.
GCACCGCGACCGAAGGCTTCGGCGTGCACCCGGCGATGCTCGATGCGGGTGTGCAGGCTGCGGCGTGGCTCGGTGACCTCCCTGCGGGCGCGCTGCCGTTCTCCTGGCGGGGCATGTCCGTGCACGCCACCGGAGCCGAAACCCTGCGCGTGAAGATCACGCGCGCGGCCGACGCCGCCGTGTCGATCGCCGCGGCCGACGCCGCGGGAAATCCGGTCGTGTCCGTCGAATCCCTGCTGCTGCGGGCGGATTCCGGGCAGCAGAGCGCCGATGCGGACTCGCTGTACCGGCTGAACTGGACCGATGCCGAGCCCGCCGAGCCGGTCTCCTCGATCGCGGTCTTGGGCGAGTCCTTCGGTGACTGGCCGGTGCACGCCGACCTCGCCTCGATCAGCGAGGTGCCGGAGGTCGTGCTCGTCCCGATCCCCGCGACCGGTCCCGAGCCGGCGCGGGTGCACGAACTGACCGCCCACGTGCTCGGGCTGCTCCAGCAGTGGCAGCGCGACGACCGCTTCGCCGACGCACGGCTGGTTTTCGTCACGGAACCGCTCCGTCCCGCCGGGCAAGCCGATCCCGCCACCGCGGCGGTGTGGGGTCTGGTGCGGGCCGCGCTCGCCGAACACCCCGGCGCGTTCGGCCTCGTCGGCCTCGACGGCACCGCCGACTCCCTCGCCGCGCTGCCCGAGGCGCTGGGCACGCCCGAGCCGCAGCTCATCCGCGCAGGCTCCCGCAGCGTCGGGCGCTTGGCGCGGATCACCGAGCAGCCGCGGCGGGTCGACTGGGCCTCGTGCGGCCGCGTGCTCATCACCGGCGGCACCGGCGGCCTCGGCGGCGCGCTGGCCCGCCACCTCGTCACCGCGCACGGTGTCCGCGAGCTGCTGCTGGTCAGCCGCAGCGGCGCCGCGGCCGCGGGGGTGCCGGAGCTGCTGGACGAGCTCGCCGGGCTTTCCGGAGACGCCGACGTGCGCGTGGCAGCCTGCGACGTCGCCGACCGCGACGCGCTGCGCGACCTGCTGGCCGACAACCCCGTCGGCGCGGTCGTGCACACCGCCGGAATCCTCGACGACGGCGTGCTCGACTCGCTGGACCCCGAGCGGCTTTCCGCCGTGCTGCGGCCGAAGGTGGACGCCGCCTGGAACCTGCACGAACTCGCCGGCGACCTTGCCGAGTTCGTGCTGTTCTCCTCGCTGGCAGGCACATTCGGCGCCGCGGGCCAGGGCAACTACGCCGCCGCCAACGCCTACCTCGATGCCCTCGCCGAGCATCGGCGCGCCGAGGGCAAGCCCGCGGTGTCGCTGGCCTGGGGTCCGTGGGTGGAGACCGGTGGCATGACGGGCACGCTGTCCGAGGCCGACCGGCGCAGGCTCGCGCGCTCCGGCATCCCACCGCTGTCGCACCAGCAGGGCCTCGCGCTGTTCGACGCGGCGCTGCGCAGCGGGCAGGCCGCGCCGCTGCCGGTGCGGTTCGACTTCTCGGTGCTGCGGGGGCAGCGCGACGTGCCCGACCTGCTGCGCGGGCTGGTGCGCGCACCGGCCCGGCGGCGCGCGGCGAACGTGGGTGCCACGAGCACGCTCGGCGACCGCCTCACCGCGATGGGTGCGGACGAGCGCGCGGCGCACCTGCTGGAGCTGGTGCGCGGTCAGGCCGCCGCGGTCCTCGGCCACACCGATACGTCCGAAGTGGACTCCGAGCTGGCGTTCCAGGACCTCGGGTTCGACTCGCTGACCGCAGTCGAGCTGCGCAACCGGATCGCCGAGCAGACCGGTTTGCGGCTGCCCGCCACGCTGGTCTTCGACCACCCGACGGCGACCGCGCTGAGCACCCACCTGCTCGCCGAAATCCTCGGCGAGCGGCCGGAAACCACGCCGCAGCACGTGGCGCGCGAGGACGCCGGGGACGACCCGATCGTCATCGTCGGCATGGCCTGCCGCTACCCGGGCGGAGTGTCTTCGCCCGATGAGTTCTGGCAGCTCATCTCGGAGGGCGCGGACGCGATCTCCGGTTTCCCGTCCGACCGCGGCTGGGATCTCGACGCGCTCTACGACCCGGACCCGGACGCCGTCGGCACGTCGACCACCCGGCACGGCGGATTCCTGCACGACGCGGCGGAATTCGACCCGGCCTTCTTCGGAATGAGCCCGCGGGAGGCGCTGACCACCGACCCGCAGCAGCGGCTGCTGCTGGAGATCACCTGGGAGGCCGTGGAGCGCGCGGGGATCGATCCGGGATCGCTGCGCGGCAGCCCGACCGGGGTCTTCGCGGGCGTGATGTACAACGACTACAACGAAACGCTCTCCGCCGACGAGCACGGCGGCTACCAAGGGCATGGCAGCGCGGGCAGCATCGCCTCCGGCCGAGTGTCCTATACGTTCGGCTTCGAGGGGCCGGCGGTCACAGTGGACACCGCGTGTTCGTCTTCGCTGGTGGCGATGCATTGGGCGGCGCAAGCGCTGCGGTCCGGCGAGTGCTCGCTGGCCTTGGCGGGCGGTGTGACCGTGATGGCGACACCGGCGGCGTTCGTGGAGTTCTCCCGGCAGCGCGGTCTTTCCCCGGACGGGCGCTGCAAGGCGTTCGCGGATTCCGCGGACGGTGTCGGCTGGTCCGAAGGTGTCGGGATGCTCGTGTTGGAGCGGTTGTCGGATGCGCGCCGGAACGGGCACGAGGTGCTGGCGGTGCTGCGCGGCAGTGCGGTCAACCAGGACGGCGCCTCCAACGGGCTCACGGCGCCGAACGGTCCGTCGCAGCAGCGGGTGATCCGGCAGGCGTTGTCCAGCGCGGGATTGTCCACTCAGGACGTCGACGTGGTGGAGGCGCACGGCACCGGCACCAAGCTCGGTGACCCGATCGAGGCCCAGGCGCTGCTGGCCACTTACGGGCAGGATCGCTCGCAACCGCTGCTGCTGGGTTCGGTGAAGTCGAACATCGGGCACACCCAGGCCGCCGCCGGTGTCGCCGGAGTCATCAAGATGATCCTGGCGATGCGGCACGGACAGCTCCCGCGCACGTTGCACGCGGCCAGCCCGTCGTCCGAAGTGGACTGGTCTGCCGGAGCGGTCGAGCTGCTGGCCGAGTCCTCCGCATGGCCGGAGGTTGATCGCCCGCGCCGGGCCGGGGTCTCATCGTTCGGCATCAGTGGCACCAACGTGCACACGATCATCGAACAGGCCCCCGCGGTCGAGCGCCCGGATTCCGAGCCCGAACCGCGGCCCGCTGCGCTGGTCCTGTCCGCCCGAACCCCGGAAGCGCTGCGCGCGCAGGCCCTCCGGCTGGCCGAGCACCTGCGCGGACGCGGTTCCGCCCTCGGTGACCTCGGCTTCTCGCTGGCGACCACCCGGTCGCTCTTCGAGCACCGCGCGACCGTGCACGCGCACGACTCGGAGCAGGCGGCTGAAGCACTGACCGCACTGGCCGGAGGAACACCACATCCGGCCGTGGTCGAAAGCGGCCGCGGGACGGGTGAACTCGCCGCGCTGTTCACCGGTCAGGGCGCGCAGCGGCTCGGGATGGGCCGGGAGTTGTACGGGCGGTTCCCCGCGTTCGCGGAGGCTTTCGACGCAGCGGCCGCGGCGGTGGACGCCCATTCGGCGCTGCCGTTGCGGGAAGTCGTGTGGGGCGAGGACGCGGAGCCGTTGAACCGCACGGAATTCGCTCAACCCGCGTTGTTCGTGCTGGAAGTGGCCCTGTTCCGGCTCACGGAGCACTGGGGCGTGCGCCCGGCCTACCTCGCCGGGCACTCCATCGGCGAGATCGCGGCCGCGCACGTGGCGGGCGTGCTGTCGCTCGCGGACGCCGCGAAGCTGGTGACAGCCCGGGGACGGTTGATGCAGGCGTTGCCCGGCGGTGGCGCGATGACCGCGATCCGCGCAACTGAAGCCGAGGTCGCCGAGCAACTGGCAGGATACTCGGACGTCGGCATCGCCGCGATCAACGGGCCGCAATCGACCGTGATCTCCGGACCTGCCGAAGCGGTCGAAGAGATCGCCGCCCATTTCGCCGAGCAGGGGCGCAAGACGACCGCGCTGCGCGTCTCGCATGCCTTCCACTCGCCGCTGATGGACCCGGTGCTGGCCGACTTCCGCGACGTTCTCGCCGAAATCTCCTTCCACGAGCCGGAAATACCGATCGTCTCCACAGTGACCGGTGACCGGATCGCGGAGCTGGACGCCGACTACTGGGTCGAGCACGTCCGGCGCGAGGTGCGGTTCGCCGACGGTGTCCGGCGGCTCGCCGAACTCGGCGCGGACACCTTCCTGGAGATCGGTCCGGATGCGGTGCTCACCTCGCTGGCTCGCGAATCCACCGATGGCGCACTGATCCCGCTGCTGCGCGCCGATGAGCCGGAGGAATCCGTCGCGCTGCACGCGGCCGGGCAACTGCACGCCCGCGGCGTGCGCCCGGACTGGCGGCGGATGCTTCCGGACGCCCGCCCGGTCGAGCTGCCCACCTACCCGTTCCAGCGCCGCCGGTTCTGGCCGGAAGCCCCAGTGCGCTCCGGCGACGTAACTGCCGCGGGTATGCGCGCGGCCGGGCACCCGCTGCTCGGGGCCGCGGTGGAACTCGCCGACTCGGACGGGTTGCTGTTCACGAGCAGGCTCTCGCGGCGCACGCATCCGTGGCTGGCCGAGCACGTGGTCTCGGGCGCGGTGCTGGTGCCGGGCACGGCGCTGCTGGAGTTGGCGCTGCGCGCCGGAGCGGAATCCGGACACCCGCAGGTGGAGGAGTTGACGCTCGCCGCGCCGCTCGTGCTGCCCGAGCGAGGCGGGGTGCAGCTCCAAGTCCATGCCTCGTCCGAGGAATCCGGTACCCGCACGCTGACCGTCCACTCGCGACACGACGATGCGCAGGAATGGACGCTGCACGCCACCGGCACGCTCGTCGCCGAGACTGCTGCGGCGGACGAAGTCGCGTGGCCGCCTCCCGGAACCCCGCTGGACGTCGAAGGATGCTACGAGCGCTTCGCCGACCTCGGCTTCGAGTACGGCCCGCTGTTCCAGGGCTTGCGCGTCGCGTGGCAGGACGGCGACGAGCTGTTCGCGGAGGTCGACCTGCCCGACGAGGTCGACGCCGGCCGCTACGGGCTGCACCCGGCGCTGCTGGACTCCGCGCTGCACGCGGCGATGCTCACCGATGCCGAAGGTGGTGTCCCGTTCGCGTGGGAGGGCGTGTCGCTGCACGCCACCGGCGCCTCCGCGCTGCGCGTGCGACTGCGCCGGGCCGGTGAGGCGCTGAGCATCGCGCTGGTGGACGGTTCCGGAAACCCGGTCGCCACCATCCGCTCGCTGCGCACCCGCAAGCAGCAACC
>NZ_JAFRFW010000289.1:0-2738 GCF_017434145.1 Saccharopolyspora sp.
CATGTCCCGCCCCACGCCGTGACCGCCGAGCGGGCCGGGCAGCCCATACCCGCCGCCGCGGCCGAGCACGCCGATGGCCGCCGAGACGTCCCCGAGCCGCCCGCCCGGCTGAGCAGCGGCGATCCCGTCCTCCAAGGCCGCCGTCGTGTCCCGCACCAACTGCTCATCCGCCGGGTCGGCCTCGCCGACCGGGAAGGTGATCGCCGCGTCCCCGCACCAGCCGTCCAGGCGCGCCCCGCAGTCCACGCTGAGCAAATCCCCGCGCGCGAGGCGCTGATCACCCGGGATGCCATGCACGATGGCGTCGTTGACCGACGCGCAGATCGCACCGGGGAACGGGCTCGGCGCCCAGTTCGGGTGATAGCCGTCGAACACCGGCGCGGCGCCGCACTCGGCGATGACCGCGCGGGCGACCTCGTCGAGCTCACGCAGCCGCACCCCGACCGCGGCGTGCTCGCGCACCGCGCTCAACGCTGCGGCGGTGATGCGTCCGGCTTCCCGCATCACGTCGAGTTCGCCGCGGGACTTCAACTCGATCACGTCGACCTCTCCGCTGCCCGCTCCAGCAGCCATCAGCCCTTCACGCACACCACCTGCTTGAGGTGCGCGACGACCTCGACCAGGTCCGACTGGGCGCGCAGCACCGCGTCGAGATCCTTGTAGGCCGCCGGGATCTCGTCGACCACCCCGGCGTCCTTGCGGCACTCGACCCCTGCGGTCTGCGCGGCCAGGTCCGCCGCGGTGAACGCCTTGCGGGCCTTGTTCCGCGACATCCGCCGACCGGCCCCGTGCGAGGCGGAGGTGAACGATTCCTCGTTACCGAGCCCGCGCACGATGAACGAGCCGGTGCCCATGCTGCCCGGGATGATCCCCAGCTCGCCGCTGCCCGCGCGGATCGCGCCCTTGCGGGTCACCAGCACCTCCACCCCGCCGTAGGACTCCTCGGCGACGTAGTTGTGGTGGCACGAGATCGGCTCGTCGAACCGCGTTCCCGGCACCACCGACGACAACGCCCGCCGCACCAGCCCGACCATCACCGCCCGGTTGCGGCGGGCGTACTCCTGCGCCCAGAACAGGTCGTGGCGGTAGGCGGCCATCTGCGGCGTGCCGGAGACGAACACGGCCAGGTCCCGATCGGGCAGATCAGCGTTGTGCGGCAACGACTTCGCCACCTCGATGTGCCGCTCGGCGAGCTCCTTGCCGATGTTGCGCGAACCGGAGTGCAGCATCAGCCACACCCGGCCCGCGCCCGCACCGCCCTGCTCCAGGCACACCTCGATGAAGTGGTTCCCACCGCCCAGGCTGCCCAGCTGCCGCAGCGCCCGATCACGCCTGCCCCGCACCCCCTCGTGCAGCTCGTCGAACCGCCGCCAGAACCGGTCGAAACCGGGTTCACCGGCGACCGAGGTGTCCACCGGGTCGCCGTGCATCGCGAAACCCACCGGCACCGCCTGCTCGATCCGCCGCCGCAACCGGCCCAGATCGTCCGGCAGGTCCGCCGCCGACAGCGACGTGCGCACCGCGCTCATCCCGCAGCCGATGTCCACGCCCACCGCCGAAGGCGACACCGCATCCCGCATCGCGATCACGCTGCCGACCGTCGCGCCCTTGCCCAGGTGCACGTCCGGCATCACCGCCAGCCCGTGCACCCACGGCAGGTCCGCGATGTTGCGCAGCTGCGCCATCGCCGCGTCCTCGACCTCGCGCGGGTCCGCCCACATCCGGATGGGCACACCGGCGCCCTCGACGAGCCGCTGCACGGGGACCACCTCCTCACCACACGGCGCAGGCCCCCAACCGTGCACCGCGCGACGGCGAAACGCCCGCACCGGCAAACCAGCCTGCACGCACGGGCGTTCATCGACGAGTCCGGCACGTCAGCGCACCGGACGGGACGGGCCGTCATCACCGGTGGCGCGGCGCACCCGCCCGCGACCCTCGGCGCTCCCCCGAGCGCGGCCCGACCCAACGATCATGACCGGCGCCCGGCCACCCGGGCAACGGGATTTCCGCGGCTACGGCGATCGCCGGAACCGGGTGGTCAACGTGTGCGCCTTCGCAGGACCCGAGACCCGCCAGCACTGCCACCACCGATCCGGACCCTCGACGCCGAACTCGCCGCGGTAGAGGTCGTCCCGGCAAGGATGGCTCGCCTGCCAACGACCCGTGCGCAGATCCAGGTCGTGGAAGAAATCGCCGTAGTCGAACCACACCTGCGCCTGCCCCGGCCCGATCACCTGGTAGTGCAGCGTGCGCTGCGCAGGCCCGCGATGCGCACCCAGTTCGAGCACCCCGTCCTCGCGGTAGACCAGCAGATCGCCGGGCTCCGCGGTGAACTCCGCCCGGCCGCTGAACTCCCCCAGCCGCCCACCGGCATCATCGGTGATCTCCCGGTGCAGCTCCCACCGGCCACCGAAGTAGGCGGCCACATCGGTGACCGCGAACCCCGGCTCGGTCACGCCGCACCGCCCGGCGCGCCCGTGGAACCGCCGACCACGGCATCCGAGGACTGCTGCTCGGACTCCTTCGGCGGCAGCAACGCCGACACGTCCGAACCGGTGTCGTTGATCTTCACCACGAACGGCCGCGTCTCGGTGTAGCGCACGACGCTCAACGAGCACGGATCCACCACGATCCGCTGGAAACCGTCCAGGTGCAGCCCCAACGCATCGGCCAGCACCGCCTTGATCACGTCCCCGTGCGAGCACGCCACCCACACCGCGTTCGACCCGTGCTCG
>NZ_JAFRFW010000024.1:0-12931 GCF_017434145.1 Saccharopolyspora sp.
CGGGCGCGCTCGAAGCGACGCGTCATGAACGCGTTCCACAGCGCCTCGTCGAGCCGGTCGGCGGACAGTAGCAGCTCCGCGAGCACCGAGGCGTCCTCCAAGCACATCGCCGCGCCCTGGGCCAGCGTGGGCGGGCAGCAGTGGGCCGCGTCCCCGGCCAGCACGACCCGGCCGCGGTGCCAGGGACCGGCGATCAGCATGTGGTCGAACCGGGTGCGATTGACCTGCGCCGAGTCCGCGAGCGCCGCGCGGACACCCCGCCACGGCCCGCCGTAGCCCTCCGCGAGCGAGCGCATTTCCGCAGCGTACGAACTCCGCGGGAGGTTCGTGCCATCCCGGGTGCGCTCGACCAGGTAGGCGTACATGCTGCGTTGCCCGGTCGGGCAGTACCCGGCGATGCAGCATCGCCCGCCGTAGACGATCTCGGTTCGAGTCACCTCCGGTGGACGTGGCACGGCCGCCCGCCAGATGTCCATTCCGGTCGGTGCGGGCCGATCCGGTATGCCGATCAGTTCCCGGGTGCGCGAGTGCAGTCCGTCCGCGCCGACGACCAAGTCGTAGTGGCCGCCGGTGCCGTCGGAGAAGGCGGCTTCGACCTGATCCGGGTGCTGCTGCAGCGACGTGATCGTGGTCGCCAGCCGCACTTCGACGCCCGCGCCGCGCACCCGGTCGATGAGCAGCCGTTGCAGCTGCGCGCGATCCGTGCCCAGCGTCGCGGGCAGCTCCGGCCCGCCGGTGCGCAGATCGTCGCCGACGTGCAGCAGCGAGCCGTCCGGTGCCCGGATGCCGAGCGAGTCGAACGGATAGCCCTGGGTGCGCAACTCGTCCCAGACTCCGACCTCGCGCAGCACCCGCAACGCGTTGCCCTGCAACGTGATCCCCGAACCGGCGGTCGCGTCCCAGTCCTGCTTGGACTCGACGAGGTCGACGGCCACACCCGCGCGGCGCAGCAGCACCGCCAAGGCGTTGCCCGTGGTACCGCCGCCGACGACGAGGACGGCTCGACTGGTGGACATGCTGACTCCTTCCACGACTCCTGCCGTGGGAACGGCGGACTACTTGACGGCGATCGGGTTCACCGGAGAACCGACCGCACCGGTGATCGGCAGGGGAGCCGCGGTGAGCCAGAACTCATGCACGCCGTCCGCGGCGCAGTCGGCGGCGAGCGCCTCCAGGTCCCACATCTCGCCGATCAGCAGGCCGATGTTCGGGATGGCGACCTGGTGCAACGGTTGGAAAGCGTGCTCGAACTCGTTGGGGCGGACCTCGAACCCCCACGTATCGGTGGCGATCGCGGCGATTTCGCTGCGGTGCAGCCAATCGGCGGTGGTGAACGACAATCCTGGTGCCGGCCCGCCCGCGTAGTCGTGCCAACCGTCCCGCTTGGCGCGGGCCAGCTGCCCGGTGCGGACCAGCACGATGTCGCCGCGGTCGAGCACCACGCCGTGCGATTCGGCGGTGTCGGTCAGCTGCCGCTCGGTGATGGCGAAGCCGTCCGGGAGTTCGCCGTCACCGATGACTCGGCCGACGTCGAGCAGCACGCCGCGCCCGGCGACGTGCGGGGCCATGTGCTGCACGCCGGTTACCAGGTCGCCATCGGAAGTGACGGTTTCCGCGGCGTCGCGGCCGTTCCACGCCTTGCCGCGATCGAAGATGTGGCCCAGCCCGTCCCATTGCGTGGAGCACTGCAGCGGCATGGAGATCACGTCGTCGGCGCCGCCGATTCCGTGCGGGAATCCCTGCTTGCCCATCGCGGCGTCGGTTCCGGTGTCCAGCATGGTGTGCACCGGGTTCGTGCGGCGGCGCCAGCCCTTCTGCGGACCGTCCATGTCGAACGGCAGCGACAGCGACAGGCTCACGCCGCGGCGGACCAGTTGCGCAGCCCCGCGACGGTTCGCCGCGTCCAGGAAGTTCAGCGTGCCCAGCCGGTCGTCGGGGCCCCACCGCCCCCAGTTGCGGCAGCGGCGGGCCGCTTCGGCCACTTCGGACTCGGGATCTTGCCGGTTCACCGCTGCTCCTCCGCGACGCAGCGGGTGCGTTGCGCGCCCAGCCCGCTGATGGTGGATTCCATGACATCGCCGCTGCGCAGCAACCGTCCCCAATGCATCCCGTTCCCGGCGGGCGAGCCGGTCAGCACCAGGTCTCCGGGCAGCAACCGCGCGGTCTGCGAGACGTAGGAGATCACCCGCGTCAGATCGAACAGCATGTCCGATGTGGACTCGTCCTGTTTGATCTCTCCGTTGAGCCGCAACGTGAGCCGCAGGTCCGACGGGTCGTCGACGAATTCCGCGGGCACCAGGTAGGGGCCGATCGGGGTGAACCCGGGAGCGTTCTTGGCGCGCAGCCAGTCCGTGCCGATCGCAGGCATGTCGCTGCGGAACACGCTCGCCCGGTCGGTGAGGTCGTTGGCGATCGTGTACCCGGCCACGTGCGCGAGGCTCTGGGCGGGCGTGATCCGGTACGCGGGCTCGCCGATCACCGCGGCCAGTTCCAGCTCCCAGTCCGGTTTCGCGCACCACGACGGCAGAACCACGTCGTCGTACGGACCGGTGATCGCGCCGGGCAGGCCGATGAACACGTAAGGCACGCCATCGGCCGCACGCCGGTCCATCACCTCGGAGATCTCCGCGCGGGCCTGCTCCGGCGGGCGCGGCTCGTCGGGGGAGCGGTGCGCGAGCTCCCGATCGATGACGTGCGGGAGGTAGTTGGCCCGGGTTTGGAAGATCTGCCGCGGCTGCACCGGCGCGTGCACCCGCAGATCTCCGATCGCGCGCCAGTCCCGCGCATCGTCGTGCGCGAGTTCGCGCAGTTCCGGCAGCACGCGCTGCCAGTTCTGCAACAGGACCTGCACCGAATGCGGGCCCGGGTCGAGGGCCCCGCGCAGGTCCAGGACCCGGTCATCGACGACGAGGCCGGGGAACGGTTCCCGCTGCTGATCGGAAAAGGTGCCCAGGGCGAACGGTGCTGGGAGCGGCATCGAGTCCTCGCTGCGCATCGGGTTCAGGCGAACTGGTTGGTGCGCTTCAACTCGTCGATGTTGATCGCCGCGGGCGGGAAGGACTCCATCATGGACTCCGGCATCCCCAGATTGCGGTAGAAGCTGACCGAACCGAGGTCCGGAGTCCAGGTGGCCGGCTCCCAGTCCGGCAGGAAGTTGCGGTATCCGCCGGAATTCAGCTCGATGCGCAACCCGCCGGGCTCGCGCACGTAGAGATAGGTGATCTCGCCGATGCCGTGCACGCCCGGACCGAACTCGATGAGCGTGTCGTCGCCCAGGAACACGTCGGCGGCGCGCAGCACGTCGCAGCGCTGATCGACCCAGAACGCGACGTGGTTGATCCGCCCGGCAACGCCCGAGAAATCCGGCACCAGGCCGAGGTCGTGTCCACTGTGGTTGGTGGTCAGCGTGGAGAACACCGTCATGTCCGAACCGAGTTCCGGAACCACCCGCGCGGTGTGCCGGTGCCCGAGGTGGCTCTTGTAGAACTCCACGTCGCGGTCGATCCCGTCGGTGCCGATCGTGACGTGGTCGATGTAGCGCACCGCGGCGCCGCGCGGCCGGTACTTCTGCGGGCGGTCGGGCATGTCCGTGCGCAGCTGCGGCGGAGCCTGGTAGCGCTCGGCCTCCCAGAACACCTCCTGCAGGTGACCGCCGGGTGCGCGGAACCGGAACGTGCGGCCCTGCCCCGCGAGGTCGTCGAACCACTCACCGCGGATCCCGGAGGACTCGACTCGCTCGGCGATGGTGGCGACGTCGTCGGGCCCTTGGGTGCGCCACCCGGCGCGGCCCATCCCGGGCTGGTCGCCTTCGGTGACCTGAACGCTGTGGTGCAGCCATTCGCCCCAGCCGCGCAGGTAGACGGAACGACCGTCGCGCGTGGTCTCCTCCAGCCCGAGGGTGTCGGTGAACCACCGCACCGTGTCGTCCGGGCGCGGGCTGAACACTTCGACGTGCGCCAGCTGGGACAGCAGAACTTCGGTCATCTTTCCTCCTTGCTCGGTCGTTCGGGCGCGCGCTCGCGGTCGTCGCGGGAACGCCGTCGATCCGGCCTGGCGCGCGAAGGACCCGGCGCGCCCTCTACTCTCACGGGCCGAGCAGGCATCGACAAAATCGATTTCCCATATGGTCAGCATTCGTGCCGTGAATCAGCATTCGTGAGGTGAACACCGGCCCGTGAACCTGAACGCACTCGACCTCAACCTCGTGCCCGTGCTGCGGGCGCTGCTGGAGGAACGCAACGTCACCCGCGCCGGGCGGCGTGTCGGGCTCAGCCAGCCCGCGACCAGCGCGGCGCTGAGCAGGCTGCGCCGCCACTTCGACGACGAGCTGCTGTCCCGCGCGGGAAACGGCTACCGGCTCACCCCGCTGGGAACGACCCTGCTGGACCGGGTGTCCTCGGCGCACGACGTGCTGGAGCGGCTGTTCGACACGCACAACCGCTTCGACCCCGCCGCTGCCGACACCGAGTTCACCTTCACGACCTCGGACTACGCGCTGGCCGTGATCGGTGAGCAGCTCTCCCGCACCATCCACGCCGAAGCCCCCGGCGTTCGCTTGCGGTTCCACCAGATCACCGTGCCCGCGGTGGACGACATCGCGGCGACGCTGGCAGGTACCGACGGCCTGTTCATGCCGCACGGTTTCCTCGCGGACTACCCGGCCGTGGAACTCTACGAGGACCGCTGGCTGTGCATGGTCGCCGCGGACAACGCGACCGTCGGCGAACGGCTCAGCCAGGACGACCTCGCCCGCCTGCCGTGGGTGGTGCTGCACCACCGGCCCACCGATTACACCCCCGCGTTGCGGCAGCTGACGATGCTGGGTGTCGAACCCCGGATCGAGGTGGTCGTGGAGAACTTCCAGTCGATGCCGTTCCTGGTGGCGGGCACCGGCCGGATCGCGCTGATCCAGCAGCGCCTCGCGCGCAAGATCGCGCCGGCCGCCGGGGTGCGATTGCTGGAATGCCCGTTCGCCGCGGTGCCGATCAAGGAAGCGATGTGGTGGCACCCCACGCACCGCCAGGACGCGCGGCACCGGTGGTTGCGGGAGGTCGTCGCGCGGGTGGGCGCGCAGGTGAACGCGAAGGGTTCCGCGGACGAATAGGCACCCGCCGATTCAACACGGGTATGCATCGTTGCCGAATCGGGTTTGGACGGGGATCCGCGAGCACTTCTACGGTCATGATCCACGGATTCCCGCGAGGGCACCGATTCTTGGCGTGCCGAGGAGTGACCGATGCAGTTCCCCTCCCAGCAGCAGGATCCCGCGCTGGCCACGGCGATCGGCAAGGTTTTCCGCCGGGTCGTGCCGCTGTTCGTGCTGATGCTGATCTGCAACCAGCTCAACCGCTCGAACATCGGCTACGCCGAGACCTACCTGGAGGCCGACGTCGGGATCGGCGCCACGGCCTACGGTTTCGGCGCCGGGTTGTTCTTCATCGCCTACGCGCTGTTCGAGTTGCCCAGCAACGTGCTGATGGAGCGCTTCGGCGCCAAGGTCTGGCTGACCCGGATCATGGTCAGCTGGGGGCTGGTGTCGGCTGCGACGGCGTTCGTGTCCAGCCCGATGATGTTCTACGTGCTGCGGTTCCTGCTCGGTGCGGCCGAAGCGGGCTTCTTCCCCGCGGTGATCTTCTACTTCACCCGCTGGCTGCCGGATTCGCACCGCGGCCGGGCGACGGCGCTGTTCGTCGCGGGCTCGTCCATCGCCGCGGCGATCTCCGGGCCGCTGTCCGGTCCGCTGCTGTCGTTGGACGGTGTCGCCGGGGCGCACGGCTGGCAGTGGTTGTTCGGGGCGGAAGGCGCGCTGTCGGTCGTGGTCGGCATCGGCGCGTTCTTCTTCCTGGACTCGAAGATCGCCGATGCGCGCTGGTTGTCGGACTCGGAGAAATCCGCGCTGACGAACGCGATTTCCGCGGAGGACGCGGCCAAGTCCACAGTGGATAGCGGAACCGGATCGCGATGGCGGCTGCTGCTGCAGCCGAAACTGCTGCTGTTCTGCTGGATCTACTTCGCCATCCAGCTTTCCATCTACGCCAACACCTTCTGGCTGCCGTCGATCGTGCGCCGCATCGACGGCACCAACGACATCACCGTCGGACTGCTGTCCTCGCTGCCGTGGATCTGCGCGGTCATCGCGATGTACCTGGCGGGCCGGGCCGGTGATCGCGCGGGCGACCGCAGGCCGCTGCTGGTGATCGCGCTGCTGACCGCCGGGGTCGGAACCTGGCTGGCGGCGGTGGTCTCGCCGTGGCCCGCGCTGGTCTTCCTGTGCCTGGCCGCGATGGGCTTCAAAAGCGCCAGTCCGCTGTTCTGGTCCATCCCGCAGCGCAGCCTGAGCCCGCGGATCGTCGCACCGGCCATCGCGGTGATCAACTCGCTGGGGAACCTGGGCGGGTTCGTCGCCCCGTTCGGCTTCGGCTTCATCAAGGACCAGACCGGCACGGTGACCTACGGGCTCCACGCCCTGGCGGTGGCGTCGTTGCTGGCCGCGGTTTCGGTGCTGCTGCTGCGGCAGCGCAGCGCCACCGGCGAGGCCGAGAAGCTCGCATCGGGTAGCTGACCGGCCGAAAGCGCCACCCGGAACATAGGCTCGCGGCCATGACGTGGTGGCATGGCGTGCTGATCGCCTTCGCGGGCTTGTGGGCGGGCACGATCAACACGGTGGTCGGCTCGGGGACGCTGGTGACGTTCCCGGTGCTCGTCGCGCTCGGGCATCCGCCGGTCACCGCGACGACGTCCAACGCGATCGGGCTGATCCCCGGTGCCGTCACCGGCGCGTACGGATACCGGCACGAGCTGGTCGGGCAGCGCCGCAGACTGGTCCGGTACGCCGTGGCGTCGCTGTTCGGCGCCATCGCGGGCACGGCGCTGCTGCTTTCCCTGCCGCAGGACGCCTTCGAGACGGTGGTACCGGCGCTGGTCGGTCTTTCGGTCCTGCTCGTCGCGATCCAGCCGCTGCTGGCCAAACATCTTCGCGCAGGCACCGGCACGCGCCGCGCAGGCCCGCTGCTGTATGTGTGGATCTTCCTGGTCGGGACCTACGGCGGCTACTTCACCGCGGCTCAGGGAATCATGCTCATCGGCGTCATGGGGTTGCTGGTCGAGGACTCGCTGCAGCGGCTCAACGGCATCAAGAACGCGCTGACCGCGGTGGTCAACATCGTGGCGGGCGCGGTCTACGCCTTCGTCGCGCCGATCAGCTGGCCGGTGGTCGGCTTGCTCGCGGTCAGCTCCACGCTCGGCGGGCTGATCGGCGCGAGGATCGGCCGCAGGCTCCCGCCTGCCGTGCTGCGCTGGACGGTCGTGGTGATCGGCGTCGTGGCGGTCGGGTGGTTGCTGGTGCGGTGAGCCGGGCACCGCGGATCGTCCGGTGCCCGGCCCGGTCCGTCACCGAACCTGCTCCGGTGCGGACTCCGCCTTCGCCCGCGCGACCCGGTCGGCGTGCGACGGCGGGTCGGAGGGCACGTGCGCGGGCCGCTTGGACTCCATTTCCTTGCGCAGCACCGGAACCACGTCCTCGGCGAGGTGGTCGATCTGCTCCAGCACGGTCTTGAGCGGCAGTCCGGCGTGGTCCATCAGGAACAGCTGGCGCTGGTAGTCGCCGACTTCCTCGCGCATGGCCGCGTAGCGCTCGATGACCTGCTGGGGGCTGCCCACGGTCAGCGGGGTGGCGGTGGTGAAGTCCTCCATGGTCGGCCCGTGGCCGTACACCGGCGCGTTGTCGAAGTACGGGCGGAACTCGTTCCAGGCGTCCTGCGAGTTCTTGCGCATGAACGCCTGCCCACCGAGCCCGACGATCGCCTGATCCGCGGCGCCGTGCCCGTAGTGCTCGAAGCGCTGCCGGTAGTGCTGGACCATCTGCTTGGTGTGGTGCATGGGCCAGAAGATGTTGTTGTGGAAGAACCCGTCGCCGTAGTACGCGGCCTGCTCGGCGATCTCCGGGCTGCGGATGGAGCCGTGCCAGACGAACGGCGGCACGCCGTCCAGCGGGCGTGGGGTGGCGGTGAAGCCTTGCAGCGGGGTGCGGAACTTGCCTTGCCAGTCGACGACCTCTTCCTCCCACAGCCGCCGCAGCAGCGCGTAGTGCTCCAGCGCCAGCGACATGCCTTGCCGGATGTCGTAGCCGAACCACGGGTAGACCGGGCCGGTGTTGCCGCGCCCCATCATCAGGTCCATCCGGCCATCGGTGATGACCTGCAGCATCGCGTAGTCCTCGGCGATCTTGACCGGATCGTTCGTGGTGATCAGCGTCGTCGAGGTGGACAGCACGAGGTTGTCGGTGGTGCCCGCCAGGTAGCCAAGCAGGGTGGTCGGGGAGGAGGCCACGAACGGCGGGTTGTGGTGCTCGCCGGTCGCGAACACGTCCAGCCCGGCCTGGTCGGCGTGCTGGGCGATCTTGAGCATCGAGCGGACCCGCTCGGTGTCGTCCGGGGTCCGGCCCGTGGTCGGGTCGGTGGTGACATCGCTGACCGTGAAGATGCCGAACTGCATCGCGCGCCTCCGTTCGCTCCGGTGCGGGCACCGCCGCCGCCCGCGCCCTGCCGTTACGTCTCCTGGAAGAGTCTTCCATGGAAGATTATTCCCGGGGCTCGCGGGCCCCGGCTCGCAGGCCGTGATGCCGGGCGGAGTGGCGGCTCGATGCGCGAACGCGGCGCGGCCTCGGCGGCTCACCCCGGCCCCCGGTGCCGCTACACGTGAAAGGTAGTTGGCCGGGGCGGGTCGCCGAATTTCCCGCGCGGCCGGAATCGGCGTGATCCGGGACTTTTTCGCTGCTGCAGCGCGTGCGCAGTCCTCTTCGAGAAGTGATCCGGGTTACACGGTCCTGGATCCGGAGAATCGCGCTCGGTAGAAAGACCGACCGGCAACGGGAAAAACCACGCTCCAGCACCGCTACGACCGGTGCCGGTACCGGACAACGGCGGCGTGCGGCCGACGCGCGCTACTCGAGAGACCACCCTGAACAGCTCGTTCAGCGGTGGTCTCGCGCGTTCGGGGTGAATTGAGATGGGACGCGTATGAGAACCGATTCGCGGAATATGAAAAGCGGCCTCGTGGAACGGCCGCCGCGGCCGCTGCCGAACGCGCGCGAATTCCTCGGGGACCTGAAACCCCGCTACGCCATCAACGGGTTCGTCGGGCTGGTCTTCTCCGCCACCAGCCCGACCGCGGTGATCCTCGCGGTCGGGCAGCAGGGCGGGCTGACCCAGGCTCAGCTGGCGTCCTGGGTGTTCGGCGTGTTCTTCCTGAACGGCAGCCTCACGGTGCTGGCCATGATGGCGGCGATCCCGATGCCGATCGTGATGGGCATGGTGGCCGGGGTGTTCCTGAGCTTCGGCCTTGACCTGGTGCACGCGCTGGCCCGCGACGCCGTGATCGCGCTCCCGATGCTGGCCGCGTTCCTGGTGCTGGCGTGCAAGCGCCGGCATGATGAGGACGGGAACCGACGTCGCCTCGCCGCGAACGGCATCATCCACACTGGATGTTCCTACTCCAGGAAATCCGCGGTGTTCCCGCTCATCAGCGAAACCAGGTAGAACGTCATCTCGTCGATCGGTTCCGGCTGCGGCTTGGCCAGCCACGCCGCCGCGGCTCCGAAGGCGGCGTGCGCCAGGAACGCCAGCACGTATTCCGGCGGGCAGTAGGCCGCGTCGATGCGGGTGCCCAGCTTCGTGAAGTCCTCGGCGAGCAGGTCGGCCAGCAGCGCGCGGCAGCGGCCGCGGAAGACCGAACCGGTCGCACCACGGCACAACAGCCGCAGCAGTTCGGCGTTGTGCTGCACGATCGAGAGAACAGCATGCACGCGGTGGGTCAGCACCGGGTACAGACCGTCGTCGATGCCGGCTTCGCGTTGCGCGCCGCGGAACGCCCGCTCCAGCTCGGCCAGGACGTCCCGGCGCAAGGTTTCGACGTAGTCGGCACCGCTGCGGTGCCTGCGGTAGAAGGTGGTCCGGCCGATCCCGGCCTTGCGCACCAGCGTCGACGTCGGCACGTGCGCGGCGACCGTGCCGGCGGCGAGTTCGATCAGCGCACGGCGCAGCGCGCGGTCGATCCGGTCCGTGTCCACTGCGCCACCTTCGCACCCGCGACCGGCCAGGTGGAACAACTCCCCGCCGGTTGTTCCGGAGGCGTTTGTGCGCCGTCCGAGGCGTACGGAGACTGGTTCTCGGAGCTCACAACGAACGGTGCCATCGAGTGCGCTTGCGCGGCCGCGACGAGTCGGCGATGTCTTGCGCAGCCGGCGCGCAGGGGAAACGCCCGGTGCGCTGGTCGCGGGATGTGGAATTCGCCGAGCGGGACTCGGGGCCGTTGCTGATGGACCTCGCCGTGCCGGAAGGTCCGGGACCGTTCCCGGCGATCCTGTGGCTGCACGGCGGTGGCTGGTTCACCGGGGACCGCACGCTCGCGCCGGAGCTCGGCCGCTTCGCCGCCAGGGGCTTCGTGATGGCCAGCGCCGAATACCGGCTCAGCGGCACCGCTCCGTTCCCGGCGCAGTGGTTCGACGTGCGCTCTGCGGTGCGGTTCCTGCGGCGCCACGCCGGGCGGTTCGGGATCGACCCGGCCGCGATCGGGTTGTGGGGCTCCTCGGCGGGCGGGCACTTGGCGGCGCTGGCAGCGATGACCGGGCATGTGGCCACTGTGGACTGTGAATCGGCCGGACAGGGCGATGCGAGCGTGCAAGCCGTCTCGGACGGGTACGGGCCGGTGGACCTGGCCGCGCTCGTCGCGGCCGCGGATTCCGGTGCGAACTCGCCGGAATCCCGGCTGCTCGGCGGGCGGGCACTTGGCGGCGCTGGCCGCGCTGACCGGCCCGCGCTAGCGGCCTTGGCCAGCCCGCTCAGCCACATCACCAGCGCCGCGCCGCCCTTCCAGATCCTGCACGGAACCGGCGACGCGCTGGTGCCGCACGCGCAAAGCGAGTCGCTGCATGCCGCGCTCGCCGCCGCGGGAGTGCCCAGCACGCTCTACCTGCTGGACGGTTTCCGGCACGGATTCCTGAACCCTGCGGGCCGGGTGGAGCTGGACGGGCCGAAGGTGATGGACGACGGGCGGCTGGCGGCCGGACCCGCCCCCGCCGACTACCGGCAAGCCCTCCCGGGGCAGCCGGAACGCTCCGGCCGGGCGCGCGTGTCGTTCGGCGCCATCGGCGACTTCTTCGCGGAACACCTGCACGGAAAAGGGAAAGCATGACCACTGACCTCGAAGCGATGCACGATCTGGATCCCGTCGTCAACCGGCTTCCCGGCGAGCCGGTGCCGTACTACCTCGCGAACGGGGAAGGGCGGCGCTACGAGCTGGACGACTTGCTGCACACGATCATCGCGCGCGCGGCGGACACGGGCGGGCTCTTCGACGCCGCCTACATCACCGGCGGCCGTGGTTCTGCGGCGCCGTTCCACGCCCATGCACACCAGCACCGCTCGTTCTACGTGTGCAGCGGCAGCGTTCAGGTGTGGCTGGGGCGATCCAGCCGAATCCTCGTGCCGGGCGACTCAGTGCACGCGCCCGCCGGGACACCGGTGGCCTACCGGATGCTCGCGCACGTGACGAAATTGCTGACCTGGGCCGCACCCGGCGGGTCGGTGGAGTTCGCCGAGAAGCTCGGCACGCCCGTGCGGCGACGGGTCCACTCCGGACGGTCGACATCGGGGGTTTCCGGGCGGCAGCGCGAAGGAATCGCAGCGCCGCTGGGCATCACCTTTCCCGCGATCGACCCGGAGCCGGTGCGGGACCACTGGGACGCCGCGCTCCCGCAAGGCGTCGAGCCGTACTTCTTGCGCGCCGGTGAGGGAGATCGTCGGGAAACCGGTGACAGCCTCAACACCTACCTCGTGCGTGGCGCGAACACCGCGGGGAACTACTTCGCCGTGGACACCTTCGGCACGCGGTCGCAGTACTTCATCCGGCACTTCCACCAGCGGCACACCGAGTCCTTCGTGTGCTTGTCCGGCCGGATCTGGCTCTACGTCAACGGACGCGAGGTCCTGCTGACCGAGGGCGACTTCGTGCACGCGCCCGCAGGCACGATCCACACGTTCGCCTTCGACGCGCACAACACCCGGATGCTCGGCATCCTCACCCCGGACGTCTTCGAGGCCTTCTTCGACGTCACCGGACGTCCCACCGACCTGCACGTGCACCCGGACGGCCCGGCCGAGCTGGCGACCGACCCGGCGGAACTCGCCGCCTCCGACCTCGACCTCGTCGTCGTCGGCCCACCACCGCAGCGGATGGCCGGCCTCGACGTCTAGGTCGCGCCAGGGCGCTGCGCGCTGTGACGACTGGGGCGGGAGCTGCGCGATATGGCGCGCTGGACTCTGCCGGCTGCTGTTGATGTTCTGACCAGGAACGATGTGCCGGATTGTGACGAAAGCAACAGGGCTCGACAGCCCATGGAATGGGCTGATTGTGCACACACTGTAGGTAGTGCTGCGTTGCTGGACCGCAGTGCAAGCGGGTGCCGGCTCGGTCACCGTCGGGGGGTTCCCGGGCCGGCACCCGCCCCTCTCCCGACCGGGGCTGCAGGCCCTCCCGCTCGAGCGATCACTCCTGCAGGACCCCCACCGCGCATTCGAGCATGAGGGCGTGCACGAACGCCTGCGGCAGGTTGCCGCGCAGTTGCCGCTGGCGCACGTCGTACTCCTCGGAGAACAGCCCGGGCGGCCCGCACGCCGCACGGTTGCGTTCGAAGCGGCGCAGCGCCCAAGCGCGGTGCCCTTGCCGCCGCTCGGCCAGGGCCAGCACGAACCCGCACATCAGGAACGCGCCTTCGTCGGGGCCCAACGGGTTGGGTGCCTGCGGGAACCGGGACACGTAGCCGTCCCGGGCCAACGTCGCGCGCACCGCATCGACCGTGTCGCCGGTGCGCGGATCGTCGGCGGGAAGGGCGCCGCGGATGAGCGGCAGCAGCAGTGCCGCGTCCGGTTCGCTC
>NZ_JAFRFW010000290.1:0-6939 GCF_017434145.1 Saccharopolyspora sp.
AACTGGCGCAGGGCACGCACTGGGAGTCCACCCATCGGCCACCGCAGGAAGGGAGCAGGCGATGAGTCACCTGGACGCCGACGAGGTCCTCGAGGCGGCTCGGCAGCAGGCCGCGGGCGGCCGGGTGCGCTCCGCGGACCACCTCCGCGAATGCGCGCGGTGCGCGGACGGCGTCGCCGCCATGGCGCGGTTGACCGCCGCGGGCGAAGTGCTGGCCGCGGAGGAGGATCGCGAGCTGGCGGTGCCCTCGTTCGAGCACGTGCGGGCCGCGTTGCCGGGGAACCAGGCCCGCACCGGCCCGCAGCGCGAACCGGCGCCGCGGGGCGCGCCCGAGCGGCGGGGGAAGCAGCTCCTGCGGTTGACGGCCGCGTTGGTATGGGCGCAGCTGGCGCTGCTGCCCCGCCTGCTGCTGCCCGCCAGCGCGTTCGCGTTCGCCGCTGCGGTCGTGCTCGCCACGGCGCTGCCGGAAAGCTCGGCCGGGCTCCGGGAACACGCCTTCGGCGCGGCCGTGGTGCTGATCGTGCTGGCCGGGGCGCTGACCACGTATTCGGGTGGGCGCGATCCGCGCACCGAGCTGCAATTCAGCCTGCCCATCGCACCCCCGACGGTGTTCGTCTGCCGGGTGGTGGGCGTGCTGGGTCTCGACGTGCTGCTCGCGGTGCTCGGTTCGGTCGCGGTGCACGTGTTCGGCGGGTCGCCGAGCCTGGCCGGTGTCCTGGCGAGCTGGTTCGGGCAGGCGTTGCTGACCGTGGGGGTCGCCCTCGTGTTCGCGGTCGCGCACGCGCCGGCGACCGGCACGTTGGCGGGCGTGCTGGTGTGGCTGCTCGGTTCGTCCAGCGGTCTGCCGGAAGCCGGTGGGCTGGGCGGAATCCTGCGCCCGGCGGTTTCGACGCTGTGGACCAGTTCGCCCGCGGTGGTCGCGCTGGCGCTGGCCCTGCTGGCGATCGCGGTGCTGGGGATGCGGTTCCCCCGGTTCGGGCCGCGCCGGGAGGGGAGCTGAACCATGGCCGTGAACCGCATCGAGCGGCGGCGCTACGTACCGGGTATGCGTTCGTTGTCGCGGTACGAAATGCGCCGCTGCGGTCCTGCGGTGCTCGCGGTGCCGCCGCTGGCGGGCATCACGGTGGGCATCGCGTCCTCGCTGGCCGGATGGCAGTCGTTGCTGCTCGGCGAGGTCCTGCCGGTTCTCGTCGCGCTTCCCGCCGCGGCGGTCGCGGATGGCGATCCGCTGCGCGAGCTGCACGAGACGCTGCCTCGTCGCTACGTGCGCACGGCTGCTTGCCGGCTGGGGATCGCGGCGGGTGCGGTGCTGACCGGTGTCGTGGCCGCTGCGGTGCTCTGCGCCGCGTTCGGCGGAGGCGCAAGCGTGCTCGGGCACGCGGCCGCCGCGTTGTGCTCCGCCGTGCTGCTCGTCGGCATCGGCGCGCTGGTGGGCGCAGCGTCCTCGTCCGCGGCGGCCGCATCGACCGCGATGATCGCGGTATGGCTCGGGCAGCTGCTGCTCGGTGACCGCATCCTCGGCGACGGCGCCGCGCGACTGCTGGTACCGGCCTGCGTCGGTTGCGCCGCGCTCGCGCTGGCGCTGCGCCGGTTCGACTCCGGCGCCGACGTGCTCGGCGCTGCCCGCAGCGGGGCCGGGTCATGAGCGCGCCCGGAGTCCGGACGGTGCTCGCCACCGCGCGCTACGAGGCGCTGATCGCGCTGCGCACCAAGGCGCTGTGGTGGTCGCTGCTGCCCCTGACCGCATTGGCGCTGCTGCTCGCCGCCACGTCCGGTCGGGTGGTCGGCGCCAGCGACCCGGTTCGCCGGGTGGCCGAGACTTCGCTGGTGTTCAGCCTGCTGTGCACGCTGGGCATCGCGGTCGGCCTCGCCGGACGACTGGCCGGGCACCGCCGCAGCGGGCTGACCGATCTGCTCGACGCCACCGCCGCGGGCATCCCGGCGCGCGTGGCGGGCTCGCTGCTCGGTTCACTGCTGGTGGCACTGGTACCACCGGTCTGCGGGTTCCTGCTGCTGGTCGTGGTGACCTCGATCAGCACGGGCGCCCCGGCGGCGGTCGGCGCCGGGCTGCTGGCGATCGTGGTGGTGCTGCTGCCGGCGAGCCTGATGCTGAGCAGCTTCGCCGCGATGCTGGGCGTGCTGCTGCCGGTTGCGGCCGCCCGCGTGCTCACGGCGGTGTTCTGGCTGTGGGCGACGGTGCTCAGCCCGATGCTGCTGCCGGTACCGACCGCGACCGGCACGGTGCTTTCCCCGCTGGCGCGGTACCCCGCCGCAGCATGGCTGCACGCGTCACCCGCGTCCGCGACCTACGGCCTCAGCGGCGCGCTGCGCCCAGAAGTGCACAGCGCCACAGCCACGGCGCAAGTGCTGTGCACGCTCGCCGCGAGCGCGGTTTTCCTCGCGGTCGCGGCGATCCGGCTGAACGCACGTACCCGAGTTCCGAACCGGAGGGCACGATGGATGTCTCGCTCAGCGCAGTGACCAAGGTCTACCGGGGTGGCACTCGCGTGCTCGACGGGCTCGACCTCGAGATCGGCGAAGGAATGCTCGGCCTGCTCGGCGCGAACGGGGCGGGCAAGACCACGTTGATGCGGTTGCTGACCACGGTGCTCAAACCGACCAGCGGCCGCATCGCGGTCGGCGGCCACGATCTGTCCACCCGTTCCGGGGTGCACGCGGTCAAGCGCATGTTGGGCTACCTGCCGCAGGAACTTTCGCTGTACCCGGAGCTGACCGGTGCCGAGTTCCTGGACTACGTCGCGCTGCTCAAGGGCATCGGCGACCGGGCCGAACGCCGGCGCCAGACCGACGACCTGCTCGAGCAGGTGGGAATGCGGCAGCACGCGAAGCAGCGCATCGGCGACTACTCCGGCGGGATGAAACGCCGGATCGGCATCGCGCAGGCACTGCTGGGCGATCCCGAGCTGCTCGTCGTCGACGAGCCGACCGCCGGACTCGCTCCGCAGGAACGGATGCGCTTCCGCGCGCTGCTGGCGGGGCTGTCCGGCGTCCGCATCGTGATCCTGTCCACGCACATCCTCGACGACGTGGCGCAGAGCTGCCCGAACGTCGCGGTGCTCGGCGACGGCAAGGTCGCCTACCACGGCAGCACGGCCGGGCTGACCTCCGCGGCGTCCGGCCGCACCTACCTGGTGCCACCGGGACGGCCGGTTCCACCGGATTCGACGGTCGTCAACGCCGTCGCCGGCCCCGAAGGCACCGAATACCGCGTGATCAGCGAGAACCCCGTTCCGGGGGCGCGGCAGGTGGAACCGTCGCTCGAGGACGGCTACGCGGCATTGGTGCGCAACAGTTCCGACAAGATGGCGGTGAATTGATGAGGACGTTGACGAAGCTGGTCCTGCTGGGAACCGCGGCGCTGGCCCTGACCGGGTGCGGTGGCGGTGGCCAGGGCACCGCGGAGGCGGGTGCACCGGTGCCGATGCCGCCCGCCCGCAACGGCGAGCAGCCGATCAGCGCGGCGAACATGGGGCACTTGTGGCCGCTGACCGTGCCCGGCGGTGTGCTCACCTGCGTCGGCGACAACGAGGCCGTGTTCACCGATCCCGGTGGCCGCTCCTACGCGCTCAACGAGCGCGCCGAGCGGCACCACCCCAGCATCGAGCCGCTGCGCGCCCAGGGCGAGGGCAGCGAGAAGATCAGCCTCGGCGCGTTGCGCAGCAAGACCCTGAAACTTTGTCCCGAGCAGCGGTGAGGCGGCCGGTTCCGCGCTGCGCCGATCGTCAGCCCGCACGCCGGCTGGTGGCCAGCAACGAGCGGAGTTCGGCGCGGCTGGAAACTTGCAGTTTGTCGTAGAGCATCCGGATCCGCCGGTACAGCGTCCGCTCGGAGCAGAAGAACCGCCGGGCTATCGCGGAAACGGTCTCCTCGCTGCAGAGCATGTTCTTGAGCCGGTCCAGCTCTTCGTCGTCCATCGTGGGCTCGCCCGCGAATCCGGCCGCGCGCTCGTACGGCGCCATCAGCGCGTTGCTCACCCGGGTGTCCGCATCGGCGCGCGAATTCCCCGCGTTGATGGCGGTGGCGCGCACGGCCTCGAGCTGGGCACCGACCGGGATCGCGAGGTTCAACACCGAGGATGCCCCGTGTTTGATGGCGGAGTACGTCTGGTGCCCGTTGTAGTCGTGCACCACCGCGACCACGGGTGAAAGCCAATGCCCGCAGTCCCGCAGATTCGAAATGCAGGCGGCCTGGTCTTCGCTGGTGGCGGGCAGAAACACCGGATTCCCGTTGTCCGCCAGCGCCTCCACTCCGGACGCCTCGAAGAACTCCACGGCGAAGCCGAACTCGGGCAACGGCAAGGTGCCCACCATCCCGGATACCAGCGCCTTCAGGTGCGCGTGCACCCGAGCGGTAAGACATCCGGGAAGGTGCTGCGCACAGGCCTGCGGCCGGCGCTTGGCCGGTCCGTCGGCGGGCAAGTGCGTGATCGCGCGCGCGTCGAATCCGTTCGCCGGGCGCGGACAATCGAGCTCATTCGTTCTCCCCACAGCGACACCCCAGTCGAGCACAAGAAATCATGGCCAGGCGCAGCCGCGGCAAGGTCCCCAGTATGCCGAAGCGCGCCTTCCGAATAACCCCAGGTGGTACTGAACGCCGTCACCTTAGCACAGCAAGATCCATCACGGCTCGCTGATCGGACGGCCGTTTTCGGCGCATGCGCTCGAACCCTCGGTTGCGAAACCGTGCACCCGATCCTTCGGATCTGCACCTCCGGCTGCACCGCGCCGCAATGCGCGCGGAACTGCCAAGAACTGCCATCCGGGTGTCGACCGGCTTTCCCGCAGCCGGTCCGATGCGAGTCTGGCCACCGGTTTGTCCACAGCGGTGCAAGGAGAGGAAGCGACGATGGACTTCGCCACCGCCCGGACGCTGGTGCGCGCCGCGACGCTGGGAATCGACGACCTGGAGCGGGCGATCGCAGCAGCGGGTGCCTGCGCGGCCGTCGACTTCCTGCTCGACGAAATCCGCCCGCGGCTGCGGCTGTCCGAGCTTTCCGAGTTCGACCAGGACACGATCGTGCGGCTGTGCCTGCAAGCGGGCGCGGAGACGGTGCACCGGGACTTGGTCGTGCGGCGGAACGGATCCGGCTGGGCGTTCGGTCCGTCCGGCGAACATCCGGTTGCGGCGGCCGCGGTCATCACCCAGGACCTCGCCGAAGCGCTCCGCGGAACCGTCTCGCCCTCCGGCGCGAGCGCGGCGACCCGTTCCGTGCAATGGCGGGACGCGGACGACTTCACCGCGTTCCACTCCCCACCGGCCGCGTTCCGCGTGGTGCAGCGCTTGCTCGCGGCAATGGAGCGTCGCGACGACCGGGACCTGAGCGCGCTGGCCGCGCACCACGGCTCGGACAAGTGGGGGCTGCACAACTACACCCCGCACTACCAGCGGCACTTCGAGCCGTTGCGGGACGAGCCGATCGTCTTGCTGGAGATCGGGGTGGGCGGCTACCAGGACCCGACCGGCGGGGGCGCATCACTGCGCATGTGGCGGGATTTCTTCCCGCGGGCGCTGGTGTACGGATTGGACGTCGTCGACAAGAGCGCACACGACGAGGGACGCATCCGGACGCTGCTGGCGGATCAGGCGGATCCCGGGTCGCTGAGCCGCGCGGTGGAGCCGATCGGGCGCCCGGACATCATCATCGACGACGGCAGCCACATCAACAAGCACGTGCTCAGCACGTTCCGCGCGCTGTTCCCGCTGCTGCGGCCGGGCGGCAAGTACGTGATCGAGGACCTGCAGACGGCGTACTGGCCGAGCTTCGGCGGTAGCGAGCAGTCCACCTGCGATCCGCACACCACCATCGGGCTGCTGAAGGACCTGGTGGACGGTCTCAACCACCAGGAGCTGACCGAGCGCAATCCCCGCAGCAGCAGCACTACCGACACCCAGATCGCCGGGGTGCACTTCCACCACAACCTGGCGGTGCTGGACAAAGGGCTCAACCTGGAGCCGGGCGCGCCGTCCTGGCTGGCCCGGACCCAGCCGGAGTCCTGATGGCCGCGCGCATCGCGGTCATCTGCCCGGCGTTCAACCGCTCCGCGGCCATCCTGCCGACGGTGGAAAGCGTGCTGGCGCAGACGGTGCAGGACTGGGAACTGCTCGTCGTCTCGGACGGCAGCACCGACGACACCGACGAGGTCGTCCGGGCGGTGCGCGATCCGCGGGTGCGACTGCTCCGGGTGGCGAACCACGGCTGCCCGGGCGGGCCGCGCAACGCGGGTCTCGCGGCCACGTCGGCTCCGTACGTGGCTTATCTGGACCACGACGACGTGTGGCTCCCGAACCACCTCGAAGTCCTGCTCGGAATGCTCCAAGCCGGTGCGCCGCTGGCCGGGACCGGATGCGTGCGGGTGGATCCGTCCGGACGGGTGCGGCACCGCTCCGGAGTGCTGGATTCCGTCTGGCACCCGGAACTGCAGGTTCTCAACGCGATGTACGAACCGTCCCGCGTGGGCCACGTGCGCCCACTGGTCGCCGAGGCGGGCGGCTGGAGCACGGCCGCGGCCGGGTTCGAGGACTGGGACTTGTGGACGCGGCTCGCCGAGCGGGGCGTGGACTTCGCGGTAGCAGCGGACCGGACTTCGGTGCTGACGCTGGAGGACGGCAGCAGGCGGCACCTGTTCAGCCCCCGGCACAGCATCGGGCTGGCCAAGACCGGCGCGGAACGGGACGCGGACCGGGTGCGCGACCTGCTCGCCGGTGAGCACGGCCGCGCCCGGGCCGAAGCGGCGTACCTCGCCGACACGGAAGCTTGGTACGTCGACCTCTGGGATTCGGCGCGCTGCGTCCGGCCGCCCGAAGTGCGGCGGGTCGACGTGCTCGAAGCGGTGCGCGCGAAGCTCGCTTCCGGCGAGGCCGGCTCGTTCCTGCACGGCTTGGTCACCGTCCCGCACGCGGGCGGGTTCGTGCTCGCAC
>NZ_JAFRFW010000291.1:0-2492 GCF_017434145.1 Saccharopolyspora sp.
CCGGCTCTCCGGCTCTCCGGCTCTCCGGCTCTCCGGCTCTCCGGCTCTCCGGCTCTCCGGCTCTCCGGCTCTCCGGCTCTCCGGCTCTCCGGCTCTCCGGCTCTCCGGCCGGAATTGTCCCAGTTGATCGCGCATCGCCGTACCGGGCAGCGGCCGGGCGTCGGTCACGGGCATGACCGCCGATCCTAATCAGCTGATCTGCGGCCGGTCCCGCTCCGGTCCGGTGCGGTCGATCTCCACCCGGTTCCGGCCCGCGCGCTTCGCCCGGTACAGCGCGATGTCCGCGGCCGCGAACAGGTGGTCCAGCTTGGCCGGTCCGCCCGCGACGCCGATGCTCACCGTCGGTGGTTTCCGGGTGCGGCCCACCACCAGCCGCCAGTCGTGCTCGTCCACCGCGGCCCGGATCCGTTCCGCGACCACCGGCCCTGCGCTGCGCGAATCCTCCGACTCGTCCACCAGCAGCACGACGAATTCGTCGCCGGCCCACCGGCAGATGAGGTCCTGTTCGCGGCACTCCCGCCGCAGCAAGTGCGCGACCTCCTGCAAGGCCGCGTCACCGACGGCGTGCCCGGCGAGGTCGTTGACGTTCTTGAACCAGTCCACGTCCAGCAGCACCAGCCACGGAACCCGGCCCTGCGCGGCGGTCGCCTCCAGCAGCGCGGGCGCCCGCCGTTGCAGGCCGAGGCGGTTGACCAGGCCGGTCAGCGGATCCCGCACCGCGGCCTCCTGCGCGGCGGTGGCCATCCGCTGTGCCTGCACCGCGACCCGCCGCTGCTCCAGCGCCTGCCCGAGCCCTTCCTGCAAGGTCTCCACCGCGGTACTGCTGGCGCGCACCGTGCGCCGCAGCGCCGCGGCCTCGCCGACCGGGTCTCCGAGCAGATCGCAGATCTTGGCCAGGTCCAGCGAGAACCGCATCATCATCATGGTGTCGCCGAGGGTCTCCGCGCCGTCGAGCGCGCGGCTGGCGAACGTGCGCGCGTCGTCCAGCTCGCCGTCCACCCGGCGGATGGTGGACAGCACCCAGTTCGCCACCGCGGCCGCGAACCAGTCCTCGGCGTCCCGGGACAGCACCAGCGCCTCCTGCGCCAGCCGCTCCGCCTGCCGCGGCTGCCCGAGACCGGCCATGCTCTGCGCACCGCCGCCGAGCGCCATGCGCTGCGTCGGACCTTCGTCCACCAGCAGCAAAGCCTCGTCGAAGAGGTCGCGGGCGGTGCGGTAGTGCTCGTGCACGTCCACTTCGCGGGCGAACGCGCGGAACAGCAGCGCGTGCGCTTCCCGCACCAGGCAGTGCGCCAGCGTCTCGCCGCCGCCCGCCTTGCGGGCGATCTGCACCGCTAGCGACATCAGGTCCATCGCCGACTCGCGGTGCCCGATGCTCTCCAGCAGGTAGCCGAGGATGCTCACGGTCTGCGCGGTCGGCTGATCCGCCGGCCGGTCGGTGTCCAGCTCCGTCCAGCCCTCCGCGGCCAGCTCCAGCGCCTGCGGGATGCGGCTGAGCCGCCACGCCAGCCACGCCCGATGCACCAGCACCGTCGCGCGGTTCCACTGCTCGCCGACCAGGTTCAGCCCGGCCGCGGTGAGCTCGTCGAACGCGACGTCGGCGGCGTGCAGCTTGCCCGCTTCCACCAGCAGCCGGACGTGGCGATCCTGCGCCGGGAGGTGCCCGGCCATCACTGGATCGTCCTGCCGCACGGCTGCTCCGAGGATCGCATTCATCCGCGGCGGGGTCCCCGCCGCTCGCGTTCCCGACTCAGGCTACCGGCAGCGTTCCCGGCGGTACTTGTCGTGATGAACCACATCTTCCAGCGGCGACCGCTGCCGCCAGCCGTGTCGTTCCAGGTCAGGCGTTTCGGCCAGGTCGCGCACCGGGCCGACGCAGAGCCAGGCCACCGGCCGCACGCCGCCGGGGATGTCCAGCAGCCTGCGCAGGAACTCCTCGCGGTAGAAGCTGACCCAGCCCACGCCCATGCCCTCGGCCGTCGCGGCCAGCCACAGGTTCTGGATGGCCAGGCACACCGAGTACAGGCCCGCGTCGGCGATGGCGTGCCTGCCCAGCACGTCGGGAGCGCCGCGGGCGGGGTCGTAGGTGACCGCGATGCCGAGGCTGGATTCCACGATCCCCTCGACCTTGATCTTGGAGAACGTCTCGGCGCGCTCTCCGCTGAGCTCGGCGGCGAACACGCTGCGCTCGGCCAGCACGTGCTCCCGGAAGTCGCGGCGGGTGGCGTCGTCGCGGACCAGCACGAAGTCCCACGGCTGCGTGAGCCCGACGCTCGGCGCGCTGTGCGCGGCGGTCAGCACCCGGTGCAGCACCTCGTCCGGAATCGGCTCCCCGGTGAACTCGTTGCGCACGTCGCGGCGGCGCTGGAGCACGTCGTAGAGATCGGCGGAAGGTTCGGGCGCGTTGCGCATGGTGGTCATCCCGGCCATCCTGCCGTGTTGCCGCGCGTGACAACGAGGGGACCGCGTGCGGCGGGTGGGCGGCCGCACCG
>NZ_JAFRFW010000292.1:0-3341 GCF_017434145.1 Saccharopolyspora sp.
TCGCCGACGTCCGCCGCGCGGTCGAAGCCGGTCTGAGCTCGCCGGAGCACGAAAAGCGCTACACCACGATCGGCACCGGCAGCGATCAGGGCGCGACCTCCGGCATCGTCGCGCTCGGCGTGCTGGCGACCCTGCTCGGGATGGACTCGCCAGCGGCGCTGGGACCGACCGGTGCGCGGCCGCCGACGCGCCCGGTGCGGTTCGAGCTGATGGCCGGTAGGGACCGCGGCGAGCTGCACGATCCGGTGCGCACCACGCCGATGCACGCTTGGCATGTCCGCGCGGGCGCGGAGTTCGAGAACGTCGGCCAGTGGAAGCGTCCCTGGTACTACCCGCAGCCGGGCGAGGACAGGGAAACCGCGGTGCTGCGCGAATGCGCGGCCGCGCGCACCGGGGTGGCGATGATGGACGCCAGCACCCTCGGCAAGATCGAAGTGGTCGGCCCGGACGCGCCGGAATTCCTCAACCGCGTCTACACCAACGGTTTCGCGAAGCTCGCCGTGGGCAAGGCCCGCTACGGCATGATGTGCACCGCCGACGGCATGGTCTTCGACGACGGCGTCACGATGCGGCTGGCCGCGGACCGCTACCTGATGAGCACCACCACCGGCAACGCGGCCGCGGTGCTGGACTGGCTGGAGGAGTGGCTGCAGACCGAGTGGCCGCAGCTGGACGTGCGCTGCACCTCGGTGACCGAGCAGTGGGCCACGATCGCCGTAGCAGGCCCGGATTCCCGAGCGGTGCTGGCGCGCGTCGCACCGGAGCTGGACGTCTCGGCCGCCGGCTTCGGGTTCATGGAGGTCCGGGAAGCGTTGCTGCGCAACGGGATTCCGGCCCGGATCTGCCGGATCTCGTTCTCCGGCGAGCTGGCCTTCGAGATCAACGTCGAGTCCTGGTACGGCCAGGCGGCGTGGGACGCGGTCACCGAGGACGGCGCGGATCTCGGGATCACGCCCTACGGCACCGAGACGATGCACGTGCTGCGCGCGGAGAAGGGGTTCGTCATCGTCGGCCAGGACACCGACGGCACGGTCACCCCGCTGGACCTCGGCATGGACTGGGTCATCTCCAAGCGCAAGGACTGCATCGGCAAGCGCTCGTTCGCCCGGCCGGACACCGCGCGTTCCGATCGCAAGCAGCTGGTCGGACTGCTGCCGGTGGACTCCGACGCGTTGTTGCCGGAAGGCGCCCAGCTCATCGAACCGGGCACGCCGCTGACTCCGCCGGTGCCGATGCTGGGGCACGTGACCTCCAGCTACCGCAGCGCCGCGCTGGGGCGGACGTTCGCCCTGGCGCTGATCCGCGGCGGCCGCGGCCGGGTCGGCGAGGTGCTGCACGCCCCGCTCGGCGACACCGGCATTTCCGCCGAGGTCACCGAACCCGTCTTCTACGACCCGGAAGGAGCGCGCCGTGACGGTCATCAGCCCGGTTGAACCCGGCACCACCGGCCCGGCAGGCGTCGAACGGTTGCGCCGCAGCCCGCTCGCCGACCGCGCCGCCGAACTGGCCGCGGCCGCGGGGCCGCGCGGCACCCGGCTCGCCGAGGAACCGTTCCTGACCCAGGTGAACCTGCGGGCCGCGCCCGAACAGCTCGCGCGGCTGGGCAACGCGGCGGGAATCCCGTTGCCGCGCAAGGCGAACCGTGTGGGCGGCGACGTCCAGCGGGCGGCGCTGTGGCTCGGCCCGGACGAATGGCTGCTGATGGCGCCGGACGGCGAGGCCGCATCGCTGCGCGACGCGCTCGGTTCCGCCGGTGCCGCGTCGGTCGTCGACCTGTCCGCGAACCGCACCACGCTGCGGCTCAGCGGCGGGTCCGCCCGGGACGTGCTGGAGAAGGTGTGCTCGCTGGACCTGCACCCGCGCGCGTTCGCCGCGGGGCACTGCGCGCAGACCTTGCTCGGCCGCACCCAGGCCGTGCTCTGGCAGCTCGGACCGGAGCCGGACTACCGGATCCTGGTGCGGAATTCGTTCGCCGGCTACCTGGCCGATCTCCTGCTGGACGCGCTGCGCGGGCCTGCCTGATTAGGGCGCTGCGTTCAAGATCGTGGCGCCGAGCAACGGCTGCTGCCTGCGCGGCGTGTTCCCGGCCCGGTGACGGGGATCGGGGAGGTATCGTCCGCAGCGAAATCGCCCTTCGACACTGTTGCGCGATGCGGAACGCCGGGTATGGTCGCTAGGAAAACCACCAGCGACGGGATTCGGGTCCAACCGTGGTCAACGCTCCTCAACCGGCCGAACGCGAAAAGCCCGGCGCACTCGTGCAGTCCGTGGACCGGGCGGTGAGCGTGCTGGAACTGCTGGCCCGCAACGGCGAAGCGGGCATCACCGAAATCGCCGGGGAACTCGGCGTGCACAAATCCACCGCTTCCCGGCTGGTCAGCGTCCTGGTCTCGCGCGGGCTGGTGGAGCAGCTCGGCGAACGCGGCAAGTACATGATCGGGTTCGGTGTGGTGCGGCTGGCCGGGGCGGCCACCGACCGGCTGGACCTGCCCCGGCTGGGCGGCCCGTACTGCGAGTCGCTGGCCGCCGACCTCGGCGAGACCGTGAACATCGCGGTCCGCGACGAGGACGTCGCGATCAACATCAGCCAGGCCCGCGGCACCGCGTCGGTGACCGCGCACAACTGGGTCGGCCAGCGCACCCCGCTGCACGCCACTTCCAGCGGGAAGGTGCTGCTGGCGCACGCACCCGACGACGACCAGGAAGCGCTGCTGGCGGGGGAGCTGGCGCAGTACACCACGCGGACCGTCATCGACCCCGGGGAACTGCGCGACGGCTTCGACCTGATCGTGCGGGACGGGTACGCCACCAGCTACGAGGAGCTCGAGCTCGGGCTCAACGCCGCGGCGGTGGCGGTGCACCGGCACGACGGCGAGGTGGTGGCCGCGCTCAGCGCCTCCGGGCCGTCGTACCGGTTCTCCCGCAAGCGGATGCGCGAAGTGATCGGTGCGATGACGGTAGCGGCGAAAGAACTCTCCGCGCAGCTGGGATTCCTGGAAACCTGACTTTTTCAGAATGATTTGCGTGGCGGTGCCGGTAGCGGAACCTCAGCGGCTTCCTCGCTCCGGGATCGATTTCTGACGTATGCCCATACGCGGCGAAATCGCTGTCCTCGCGAGGAAGCCGCTGAGAACCCGCGGCGGTGCCGGTTGCTTGCATGGCCACTGCTCAGCGGCTACGCCGCTGACAAGACAAAGATCAAGAACCGTAGTGAAACGCCGATCAGTCGCGTTGCAGCATGTTATCTTTCGCCAATTGGCATGCGGCATAATTCGGTACTTGTAAAGGATTGCACGATTCTTCGGGACGGCGATGCTGAAACAGGATATTTATACTATAGA
>NZ_JAFRFW010000293.1:0-1655 GCF_017434145.1 Saccharopolyspora sp.
AGCCCGGGCTGACCTGGTTCGACAACGATCTCGGCCGGTTCACGTTGCTCGGCGAGACCGCGCCGGACGGTCGGGAATCGCTGACCTGCGCTCCGGCGGACCGCGCAGCGCTGGTCGAGCGGCTCGCGGCGCTGCTGCGGTGAGCCGGTCGAGCCCGCGAGCGATCCGCAGATCCGACCGCGGCAGCGGGATGTGACGCGATAGCCCGCGGTTGCGCCTGGGCGGCGGGTGTGCATGCGACTTCGCGTCCGGCAGGCTGTGGGGCGTGACGCAGGAACGGCAGACCGGCAACCCGCGCACCGCCACGGAGACCGGTGACGAGCGGGATTCGTTGATGAACTTGCTCGGCGGCCGTACCAGCGCCGTCGACGCCAGCCTGCCGCCGGTGGCCTTCGGCCTCGGCTGGTACCTCGGTGGCGAGTCGATTCCCGCGGGCGGCGCCGCCGCCGTGCTGGTGGCCGCGGCGATCGGGGTGTGGCGGCTGCGCGCCGGTGCCCGTCCCACGGCGGTGCTGGTGAGCCTGCTCGCGGTGCTGGCCGGTGCGCTCGTCGCGTTGTACACCGGCAACGCCGCGGACTACTTCCTGATCCGGGTGGTCACCAACGCCGCGAGCGGGCTGGTGTGGATGATCAGCATCGCGGCCCGCTGGCCGCTGCTCGGCGTGATCCTCGGCGGCGTGCTCGGGCAGGGCCGCAAGTGGCGGCAGGACCCGGCACTGGTGCGCGCCTACAACCGGGCGAGCTGGGTGTGGGTGGGCCAGTACACCGCGCGGCTGCTGGTGTTCATCCCGCTGTGGGCGGCCGACGCCGTGTTCGCGCTGAGCATCGCGCAGGCGGCGCTGACCTGGCCGTTGGTGGCGTTGTGCATCACCGCGAGCTGGTGGGTGCTGCGCCGCGCGCTGCCCGCCGGGCACCCGGGCTTGCGTCATCCGCAGGTCGCGAGCTGACTCCGCGAGGTGCCGTCCCGTGGGCGCCTGCCGGTGTCCGTAGCGGCAGCACCGCCGTTCGCCGACATTCGAGCCCCGTCGTCCCGCCGGATTTGCGCAACGTAGGAGCGTCTACCGCTCCGTTCGCTCACGATCACCGGCGTGTGCGGATCGCGAGCCGAGCGCGGTGAACGGACCGTTGGTCCCGCTGGATTGGTCGAACGGTCCGTTCGCTCATCTACGGGATGCGCTCAGATGCCGGGGTAGCGGGCGGGTTCATCGCCGGTGAGATCGAGCGCGGCCAGCCAAGCCGCGCCCGCCGCGCCAGGTCCCGCGGCGTGCAGCTCGGGGGCGGGCGAACCGGCACGCCGCAGCAGTTCGGCGCGCAGTGCAGCACCGACCGGGTTGCCATCCGCGGTGAGCCCGCCCGCGAGCACGATCGGTGCGCGCTCCTCGCCGGGCCGCCGCGCACCGGCGGCCGTGTCGGCCAGCACGGCCGCTGCGCGCGCGACGATGTCCCGCGCGTCCGCATCCGTCCCGCTCGCGGCCGTAACCAGCGGAGCCAGCTCGGCCAGCGCGATCGGCGCGCGCCCGTTCACCGCGGCGATGAGCTGCTTGCGCAGCGCGTCCGCGTCGTCCGGTCCGGTGCCGAGCAGTTCCGCGCGCACCGCCCGGCCGATCGCGCCGTACCACAAGGGCGACGGGCACGTCACCGACGACACCCTGATGG
>NZ_JAFRFW010000294.1:0-3404 GCF_017434145.1 Saccharopolyspora sp.
CGACACCGTCGCCGGCCGGCCGTGAAGGAGTTGTTGCAGTGCGGATTGCGGTGACCGGTTCGATCGCCACCGACCACCTGATGTCCTTCCCCGGCAGGATCGCCGATCAGCTGATCGCCGATCAGCTCGAGCAGGTGTCCCTGTCGTTCCTGGTCGACGAGCTGGAGGTGCGCCGCGGCGGGATCGCGGCCAACATCACCTTCGGGCTCGGCAAGCTGGGCGTGACCCCCTACCTGGTCGGCGCCGTGGGTGAGGACTTCGATGAATACCGGTCGTGGCTGGAGCGGCACGGGGTGGACACCGCCTCGGTGCACGTCTCGGCGACCAAGCACACCTCCCGGTTCCTGTGCACGACCGACCAGGACTTCAACCAGATCGCCTCGTTCTACCCGGGCGCCATGTCCGAGGCGCGGGAGATCGAGTTGAAGTCCGTGGCCGACCGCATCGGCGGGCTGGACCTCGTGGTGATCTCCGCGAACGACCCGGACGCGATGATCAGGCACACCCAGGAGTCGCGGGAGCGCGGCTACAAGTTCCTCGCCGACCCCGGCCAGCAGCTGGCCCGGATGGACGGCGAGGCGGTGCGCAAGCTCGTCGAGGGTGCGGAGTACCTGTTCACCAACGAGTACGAGCACGGCCTGCTGCTGGAGAGCACCGGCTGGAGCCACGAAGAGGTGCTGGGCAAGGTCGGCAGCTGGGTGACCTCGCTGGGCGCGAAGGGCCTGAAGGTCGAATCCGCTTCGGCCCCGACCTTGGAGGTCGTGCCGCCGAAGGAGAAGCAGAAGGGCGACCCGACCGGTGTCGGCGACGCGCTGCGCGCCGGGTTCCTGGCCGGCCTGTCCGGCGGTCTGGGCCTGGAGCGGTCCCTGCAGCTCGGCTGCACCCTGGCGACGGTGTCGCTGGAGACCGACGGGCCGCAGGAGTACGACGTCGAGCGCGAGTCTTTCCTCGCGCGCATCGCCGAGGCGTACGGCGAGTCCGCCGCGACCGAGATCGGCTCGAAGCTGCGCTGAACCCCCGTCCTCCGGCGGCACCGGCAGACGCCGCCGGTGCCGCCGGGCGCGGAGGACACTGGGTTCGGGCGTGGTCGAAGAAAGCGTGGGAAGAGGCAGCGACATGAATGGGGTCAACACGAACGGCGAATCCGCTTCGGGCCGGGACCCGAGCGGGTTTCTCAGCGCGCTCGTCGAGCGCGTGCTCGTCGCGGACGGCGGAATGGGCACCGCGTTGCAGGCCCACGACCTGACGCTGGACGACTTCGCGAACCTCGAAGGCTGCAACGAGATCCTCAACGAGACCCGCCCGGACGTGGTTTCCAGCGTCTACCGCGGTTTCCTCGAGGCGGGTTCGGACGCGATCGAATCGAACACGTTCGGCACGAACCTCGCCAACCTCGGCGAGTACGGCATCACGGAGCGGATCCGGGACCTGGCCGAGAAGGGCGCCCGGCTGGCTCGCGAGGCCGCCGACGAGTTCTCGACGCCGGACAAGCCGCGGTTCGTGCTCGGTTCGATGGGGCCGGGCACCAAGCTGCCCACCCTCGGCCACGCGCCGTACGCGGACCTGCGCGACGCCTACGAGGAGAGCGTGCTGGGCCTGCTCGAGGGCGGGATCGACGTGGTCCTGGTCGAGACCTCCCAGGACCTGCTGCAGACGAAGGCCTCGATCGTCGGCGCCAAGCGCGCCATGGCCAAGACCGGCCAGTACCGGCCGATCATCGCGCAGGTCACCGTGGAGCAGACCGGCACGATGCTGGTGGGCTCGGAGATCGGCGCGGCGCTGACCGCGCTGGAGCCGCTGGGCATCGACATGATCGGGATGAACTGCGCGACCGGGCCGGCGGAGATGAGCGAGCACCTGCGGGTGCTGGCCCAGCACGCCCAGGTGCCGATCTCGGTGATGCCGAACGCGGGCCTGCCCGAGCTCGGCCCGAACGGCGCGGTGTATCCGCTGCAGGCCGACGAGCTGGCCGAGGCGCTGGTCGGGTTCGTCAACAACTTCGGCACCCGGCTGGTCGGCGGCTGCTGCGGCACCACCGGTGAGCACGTGCGCGCGGTCTCCGAGGCGGTAGCCGGGCTCAACCCGGCGCCGCGCACGCCGGAGGTCATCCCGTCGGTGTCGTCGGTGTACCAGGCGGTGCCGTTCCAGCAGGACGCCACCAACCTCAACGTCGGTGAGCGCACCAACACCAACGGTTCCAAGAAGTTCCGCGAGGCCATGCTCGACGGCCGCTACGAGGACTGCGTCGAGATCGCCAAGTCCCAGACCCGCGAGGGCGCGCACCTGCTCGACCTGTGCGTGGACTACGTGGGCCGCGACGGCGTCGAGGACATGCGGGAACTGGCCAGCAGGCTGGCCACCGCCTCCACGCTGCCGGTGATGGTGGACTCCACCGAGGCCGACGTCATCCAGGCGGGCTTGGAGCACTTCGGCGGCCGGTGCGCGGTGAACTCGGTGAACTACGAGGACGGCGACGGCCCGGACTCGCGGTTCCAGAAGGTCATGGACATGGTCCACGAGCACGGCGCCACCATCGTCGGGCTGTGCATCGACGAGGAGGGCCAGGCCCGGACCCGGGACTGGAAGGTGCGCGTCGCCGAGCGGCTGATCGCGGACATCACCGGCAAGTGGGGCCTGGACGAGTCCTCGATCATCATCGACTGCCTGGTCTTCCCGATCACCACGGGCCAGGAGGAGGTCCGCGAGGACGGCATCGAGACCATCGAGGCGATCCGCGAGCTCAAGCGGCGGCACCCGGACGTGCAGACGACGCTGGGCCTGTCGAACGTCTCGTTCGGGCTGAACCCGGCCGCGCGTCAGGTGCTGAACTCGGTGTTCCTCAACGAGTGCCGCGAAGCCGGGCTGGACTCGGCGATCCTGAACGCCTCCAAGATCCTGCCGATGAGCAAGATCGAGGACGAGCAGAAGCAGGTCGCGCTCGACCTCGTCTACAACCGCCGCACCGAGGACTACGACCCGCTGCAGAAGCTGATGTCGCTGTTCGAGGGCAAGACGGCGGCCTCCAGCGGTGCCTCGCGGGCCGAGGAGCTGGCGAAGCTGCCGCTGTTCGAGCGGCTGGAGAAGCGCATCGTCGACGGCGAGCGCAACGGGCTCGAAGCGGATCTGGACGAGGCCATGCAGGAGAAGGCCCCGCTGCAGATCGTCAACGAGAACCTGCTGGCCGGCATGAAGGTCGTCGGTGACCTGTTCGGTTCCGGGCAGATGCAGCTGCCGTTCGTGCTGCAGTCCGCGGAGGTCATGAAGACCGCCGTGGCGCACCTCGAACCGCACATGGACAAGGACGACACCGGCGGCAAGGGCAAGCTGCTGCTGGCCACCGTCAAGGGCGATGTGCACGACATCGGCAAGAACCTGGTGGACATCATCGTGTCCAACAACGGCTA
>NZ_JAFRFW010000295.1:0-3395 GCF_017434145.1 Saccharopolyspora sp.
CTTGCCCTTCGGGTGCGCGCGCAGGTTCGCCACCCGCACCCGCTGGTCGAGCACGTCGGTGACCCGCAACGGCCGGTGCACCGTGATGCTGTTGGCCACGTGCACCAGTCCGACCAGCGGAAACGGGAATCCGGGGTCGGTCATCAACCGCACCGACAGACCGAACGAGAGCACGTGCGGGTAGGTCGGCGGCAGCTCGTCGCGCAGCCCGAACCCGCAGACCCGGTTGTACTCGGCGAGGTGCGCCTGGTCGATCTCGATGCCGCGGCGCACGTACTCGGTCTGCGGCAGTTCCCCGCCGCGCCGCAGCGGGCCGGAGGTGACCGCCTTCAGGTACAGCGCCGAGAGATTCGGGGCGGAGTCGACTTCGGTGCTCATCTCACGCCCCCAACAGGCTCTGGCCGCAGACCCGCACGACGTTGCCGTTCACGCCCGCCGATGCGGGGCTGGCGTACCAGGCGATCGTTTCGGCGACGTCGACCGGCAGCCCGCCCTGCTGCAGGCTGCTCATCAACCGCCCGGCCTCGCGGATGAACAGCGGCACGGCCGCGGTCATCTTGGTCTCGATGAACCCGGGCGCGACCGCGTTGATCGTGACGCCGCGGCGGGCCGCGGTCGGCGCCGACGCCTGCACCAGGCCGATCACGCCCGCCTTCGACGTCGAGTAGTTCGCCTGCCCGACGTTGCCCGCGATGCCGCTGATCGAAGCGACACCGATCAGCCGGCCGCCGGAGCGCAGCGGCGAGTCCTCCCGCAGCAGCGCCTCGTTGATGCGTTCCTGGGCGGTGAGGTTCACCGCCAGCACCGAGTCCCACTTGCCCTCGTCCATGCGCCCGAGCGTCTTGTCCCGGGTGATGCCCGCGTTGTGCACCACGATGTCGAGCCCGTCGTGGCGTTCGGTGAAGTGCTCGGCGATGCGCTGCGGCGCGTCCTCGGCGGTGATGTCGAGCTGCAGGGTGGACCCGCCGATGCGGTTGGCGACCCTGGCCAGGTCCTCGCCTTGGGCGGGCACGTCCAGGCAGACCACGTGCGCGCCGTCGCGGGCGAGGGTTTCCGCGATCGACTCGCCGATGCCCCGCGAGGCGCCGGTGACCAGCGCGACCTTGTCCCGCAGCGGGTGCTGCCGGTCGACCTTGGGCGCGTCCGCGGAACCGACCCGGATGACCTGGCCGGACACGAACGCGGACTTCGGCGAGAGCAGGAAGCTCAGCGTCGAGTCCAGCGCGGCCTCGGCACCTTCGGAGACGTAGACCAGCTGCGCGGTGGCGCCGCGCTTGAGCTCCTTGCCGACGGTGCGCATGAAGCCTTCCAGCGCGCGTTGCGCGACCCGCTCACCGGCGGAGGTGGTCTCCTCCGGCGGGGTGCCGAGCACGATGACGCGGCCGCAGCCGCCGACCTGCCGGATCAGCGGGCCGAAGAAGTCGCGCAGCTGGTGCAGCTGGTCGCTGCCGGTGATGCCGGTGGCGTCGAAGATCAGCGCGGCGTACCGCGCGTCCTCCTGCGGCTCACCGGACTCGACCTCGGCGTGCGCGCCGGTGAGCGTTGCCGCCACGGAATCGGTCAGCCGCGAACCCTTCGCCGCCCCGGTGCGCACCGTGCCGCTGACGACGGGATCACCGGACCGGTGCCTTCGCAGTGGGGCAGGCGTGGGCAGGCCGAGGCGCTTTGCGAGCGAGCGGCCGAACGCGGTCGAGGTGAACTGCTGGTACCGATCGGGCATGCGTACTCCCGTGCAGGCAGGTTGTCGGATGGATTCGTGCGCGGAAACGGGCCAGGGGCCGTCGCGCGGTGATCCTGCTCGACGACTAACCTACCCGCGGGTAGGTTAGTGCGTCACCGGGGTGCGCACCAGACCCGCGATCCCGGAATCCCAGTACAGCGGCCAACCCCAGCCGCACGCCGGACCGACGGTCCTCAAACGAAGGAGTCCAGCATGTCCACCACTCGCCGCGTAGCGATCGTCGGCGGCAACCGGATCCCCTTCGCGCGTTCCGGCGGCCGCTACACGCGGGCCTCCAACCAGGACATGCTCACCGCAGCGCTGGACGGGCTGCTGGCCCGCTTCGGACTGCAGGGCGAGCAGCTGGGCGAGTTCGTCGCGGGCGCGGTGCTCAAGCACAGCCGCGACTTCAACCTCGCCCGCGAGACCGTGCTCGGTTCCCGGCTCGACCCGCGCACCCCCGCTCACGACGTGCAGATGGCGTGCGCGACCGGGCTGGAGTCGGTGGTCTCGGTGGCCAACAAGATCGCGCTGGGCCAGCTCGAGTCGGGCATCGCAGGTGGCGTGGACTCGGCCAGCGACGCGCCGATCGCGCTCAACGACGACCTGCGCCGGGTGCTGCTGGCGGCCAACCACGCGAAGAGCTTCGGCGGCAGGCTCAAGGCGCTGACCGGCGTGCGCCCGCAGCACGTGGTGCCGGAGATCCCGCAGAACTCCGAGCCGCGCACCGGACTTTCCATGGGAGAGCACGCCGCGAAGACCGCGCTGGCCTGGGAGATCTCCCGGGAGGCGCAGGACGAGCTGGCCGCGCGCAGCCACCAGCGGCTCGCCGCCGCCTACGAGCGCGGGTTCTTCGACGACCTGGTCACGCCGTTCCAGGGCGTGGCCGAGGACCAGAACATGCGTGCCGACAGCACCCCGGAAAAGCTGGCGAAGCTCAAGCCGGTGTTCGGCAAGGGCGAGGGCGCGACCATGACGGCGGGCAACTCGACCCCGCTCACCGACGGCGCCTCCACCGTGCTGCTGGCCAGCGAGGAGTGGGCGAAGGCGCACAAGCTGCCGGTGCTGGCGTACCTCAGCGACGTGCTGCCCGCCGCGGTGGACCACGTCAGCGGCGACGAGGGCCTGCTGATGGCGCCCGCCTACGCGGTGCCGAAGTTGTTGCAGCGCAACGGCATCGGCCTGGGCGAGTTCGACTTCTACGAGGTGCACGAGGCGTTCGCCTCGCAGGTGCTGGCCACGTTGCAGGCGTGGCAGGACCCGGAGTTCTGCAAGAACCGGCTCGGCCTGGACGCGCCGCTGGGCGGCGTGGACACCGCGAAGCTGAACGTGAACGGCTCGTCGCTGGCCGCCGGGCACCCGTTCGCCGCGACCGGCGGGCGGATCGTGGCGACGCTGTCGAAGCTGCTGTCCGAGCAGGGCTCGGGCCGCGGGCTGATCTCCATCTGCGCCGCCGGCGGGCAGGGCGTCACCGCGATCCTGGAGCGCTGATCCCGGTTCGCTCGAGGGTGAGCGGACCGCTGGACCGCTAAGAACGGTCCGCTCACTCGCCGGATCACTCGGGGATGCAGCTGACCGGGACGGTGTGCACCAGGTTGTTGCCGAAGCCGCCGCGGTTCCAGGACTGGCCGGTCGGCTGGACGTTCCCGTCGGCGTCGGTCGCGCGGGCGGCCAG
>NZ_JAFRFW010000296.1:0-6863 GCF_017434145.1 Saccharopolyspora sp.
CAGCTTCTCCCGCACGTCGGCGACGATGGCGGCCTTGCCGTTCGGCCCGTCCACCGGCCGCCCGCGCAGCCCGAGCACCGACATCCGCAGCCGCTTGACCAGCATCCGGCCGATGTCCAGCTCGGCCTTGCGGCCGCCCTGCATCCCGATCACCGCGAGGTGCCCGTCCGGTGCCAGCGCGGACAGGTTGCGGTCCAAATAGGACGCTCCCATGTTGTCCAGCACGACGTTCGCGCCGCCGAGCCCCTTGACCACCTCGGCGAAGTCCTCGTCCCGGTAGTTGATCACCGGGTCGGCGCCGAGCTCGCGGCAGAACTGCACGCTTTCCGGTGCGCCCGCGGTCGTGGCGACCCGGGCACCGAGCGCACGCCCGATCTGGATCGCATTGCTGCCGATCCCGCCGGAGCCGCCGTGCACCAGCAGCAGCTGGCCGGACGAAAGACCGCCCTCCATGACCACGTTGGACCACACGGTGCAGGCGACCTCCGGCAGACCGGCCGCGTCCACCAAGTCCACGCCTTCGGGGATCGGCAGCAGCTGGCTCGCGGGAACCACGACCCGCTCCGCGTAACCGCCACCGGCCAGCAGCGCGCACACCTCATCGCCGACCTGCCAGTCCCGCACATCATCGCCGAGTTCCGCGACGGTGCCGGAGCACTCCAGCCCCAGCACCTCGCTGGCGCCCTTCGGTGGCGGGTAGTTTCCCTGCCGCTGCGCCAGGTCCGCCCGGTTCACCCCGGCCGCGGCCACCTCCAGCAGCACTTCGCCGGGGCCCGGCCGCGGATCGGCCTGCTCGGTCCACTCCAGCACGTCCGGTTCGCCCGGCTCACGGATAGCGATCGCGTACATGCCAACGACACTAGTACGCCTGCGAACTCCGGCAATCTTGGGAAAACCTGCCGAACCGGACGGATTTCGGGCAATCTTGGCGGAGCCGGGGAACGCCCGGCGAACCTCACCTGCCGGGGAGACAACAGCATGAGCGTTGTGAGATCGAGGCGCCGCCTAGCGGCCGTGCTCGCGACCTGCGCCGCGACGGTCCTCGCGGCCGCGCCCGCTTCCGCCGCCCCCGCCGGGCTCGGCGACCGGGTCGATGTGGACCGGGTGCAGCGGCACCTGGTGGCGTTGCAGCGCATCGCCGACACCCACGACGGCAACCGGGCCTCCGGCCTGCCCGGATACGAGTCCAGTGTGGACTACGTCGCCGGGAAGCTGCGGAACGCCGGATTCGACGTGCGCACACCGGAGTTCGACTACCAGGCATACCGGCTCGACTCGTTCGCGCTGGACGTGGACGGCTCGCCGGCCGAAGGCGACGCCCTCGAATACTCCCCGGCGACACCGCGGGGCGGGCTGACCGCGCCGCTGTCGGTGGCCGCGGTGGACGACACACCCGGCTGCGAAGCCGCCGACTTCCCGGCCGACGTGGCGGGCAAGGTCGTGCTGGTCCAGCGCGGATCCTGCTCGTTCGCGCAGAAGCAGCAGGTCGCAGCCGACCTCGGCGCGGCAGCCGCGATCATCTACAACAACGCGGAAGGGCCGCTGGGCGGCACGCTCGGCGACCCCGCGGACGCGCGCATTCCCACCGCAGGCGTCACTCGGGCCGTCGGAGCGGACCTCGCAGGTCGAGCCGGTGCGCAGGTGCACCTGGACGTGCAATCGCGGCTGGAGAACATCACCACCCGCAACGTCATCGCGCAGACCCGCACCGGCCGCCCGGACAACGTGGTGATGGCGGGTGCGCACCTGGACAGCGTTCCGGAAGGCGCGGGCATCAACGACAACGGCACCGGCACGGCGGGGCTGCTGGAGACCGCGCTGCGGCTGGGCGGCGAGCCGGGCACGCCGAACGCGGTGCGGTTCGCCTTCTGGGGTGCCGAGGAGTCCGGCCTGGTCGGCTCGACGAAGTACGTGCAGGGCTTGAGCTTCGAGCAGCGGCTGGACATCGCGCTGTACCTGAACTTCGACATGATCGGGTCGCCGAACGCGGGCTACTTCGCCTACGACGGCGACGACTCCGACGGCGTGGGAGCGGGCCCGGGACCGGAGGGTTCCGCGGCGATCGAACGCGACCTCACCGCGGCGATGGCCGCGCAGGGGGTGCGGCTGCAGGGCACCGACTTCGACGGCCGTTCCGACTACGGTGAGTTCATCGCGAACGGCATCCCGTCCGGCGGGCTGTTCACCGGTGCCGAGGACCTCAAGACCGAGCAGCAGGCCGCGGAGTGGGGCGGCACGGCCGGGCAGCCGTACGACCCGAACTACCACGGCCCGGCCGACACTCTGTCCAATGTGGACGAGGTGGCGCTGGAGCGGAATTCCAAGGCGCTGGCCACGACGATCGGTGCGTACGCGGAAAGCACCGACAGCGTGCACCGGGGCAGCCGCGCCCTGGCCGCGGAGGAACCGCCGATGCTCGGCTCGCACGCGCGGATCTGACGGGTGAGCGGCCCGTTCGCGCCAACGGGCCGCTCAGTCCAACGCCCGCCGCAGGAAGAACACGATCCCCAGCGCACCGAACAACGCGCACGCGCCCACCAGCACCAGCACGCACACCCACGGCGCCAGGTGCGGAACGTCCGGCAGCAGCGCTCCGCGCATCCCTTCGCTGACGTAGGTCAGCGGGTTGAACCCGCAAAGCACTTGGAACCAGCGCAGATTCCCCAGCTGCGTCCACGGGAACTGCGTCGCCCCGGTGAACATCAGCGGCGCCAGGATCACCGCGAAGATGATGTTGATGCGCCGCGGCGGCACGATCGTGCCCACCGTCATCCCCACGGCCGCCCCGGTCAGCGAACCGAGCAGCATGCACAGCACCGCGAACCAGAGCCCGCCGAGGTCCCAGCTGATTCGCCCGAGCATCCACATCCCCAGCGGGATCATCAGCACCGCCGCGAACAGTCCCCGAGCCGCACCGAACAGCATCTTCTCCACCGCGACCCAGCTCACCGGCATCGGTGCCAGCAGCCGGTCCTCGATCTCCCGCGAGTAGGAGAAGTCGAACACCAGCGGGAACGACGTGTTCTGCAACGCGACCAGGAAAGCGTTCATCGCGATCATGCCCGGCAGCAGGATCTGCTCGTACCCGGGCTGGGTGTAGCCGAGCGAGCCGAGCACCTTGCCGAAGATGAACAGGATCGCCACCGGCTGGACCAGCACCTGCGCCAGGAAGCTCGGCATTTCGCGGCCGGTGACGAACACGTCGCGGCCCAGCACCGCGGTGAACGCCCGCAGCCGAGCCGCCATGTTCCCCGCACGCGGTTCCGCGCCCGCCGGCAGTGGCGCGCGTCCGGCATCCGTGTCGGTCATCGCAGCTCCCGGCCGGTCAAGTCGATGAACACGTCTTCCAACGTCGCCGACCCCGGCGACAGCTCGGTGACCGGCACCTGGTGCTCGTGCAGCACCCGCGCGACCGGGCCGAGCAGTTCCGCGGGCTCCCCGCCGCAGTAGAGCCGCAGCCGCAGCTGGCCGTCGTCGTGCCCGGCGATCTGCTCGACCTGCTCGACTCTGGGCAGGTCGGTGAGCAGCGCACGCGCCTTGTCGGCGTCGGCCCCGTCGGCCCGCATCGCCGCGTCCACCGTGCCGCCGCCCGGCAGCGATTTGATCAACGCGGCCGGAGTGTCCAATGTGAGCAGTCGCCCGTGGTCGACGATGCCCACCCGATCCGACAGCTTCTCGGCCTCGTCCATGTCGTGCGTGGTCAGCAGCACCGTCACGCCCTCCGCGCGCAGCTCGCTGATGCGGTCGTGCACGAACAGCCGGGCTTGCGGGTCCAGCCCGGTGGACGGCTCGTCCAGGAACAGCACCTCCGGGCGGTGCATCAGCGCCCGCGCGATCATCAACCGCTGCGATTGGCCGCCGGAGAGGTCGTCCACCCGCGCCTTTCGCTTGTCCGCGAGCCCCATCCGCTCCAGCAGCCCGTCGGCCAGCCGATTCCGCTCGGCCCGCGGAACACCGTGGTAAGCGGCGTGGAACGTCAGGTTCTGCCGCGCGTTGAGCGAGCGGTCCAGGTTGACCCGCTGCGGCACGACGGCCACCTTCCGGCGCGCCGAAACGGGATCGGCGGCCACGTCCACGCCGCCGATCTGCGCCGATCCACCGCTCGGCAGCACCCGGGTGGTCAGCACTCCCACGGTGGTCGTCTTGCCCGCGCCGTTCGGCCCGAGCAGCCCGAAGATCTCCCCGCTGTGCACCTGGAAGCTCAACCGGTCGACCGCGGGCGGTGATCCGCCGTCGAACCTCTTGACCAACTCGCGCACTTCGACCGCGTGCGTCACGTCAGCATCCCCCTCCGCCGCCGACAGCCGACCACGCAGACAACCATCCCCGACGATCGCCCCGCAAATGATTTTTCCCGCGCACCGAGCACGACACCGCAGCTCACGACGCCACGCGCCGTCCCCGGGACCACTCGTCCTCGGCAGCCCCGCTGTCCGCGGCGAAGCGCGGACGGTTACGCTCCAACGTTGGAAGCGTGGCAGAGCGGCCGAATGCACTCGCCTTGAAAGCGAGCGAGCCGAAAGGCTCCGCGGGTTCGAATCCCGCCGCTTCCGCGCCGCTGACCAGCACGAACAGCGCCCGGTGAGGGTCGCTCCCGCTCGGGCTCCATTGTGCTTAGTCTCAGTTCGTGTGCTCAGGCGCCTGCCAGGGGGTGCGCGCCGACTCGTTCGGCGATGTCGCCGAGGACGTTGCCGCCGACGTGTTGGTAGCGCTCGGTGACGCCCGCGTAGTCAGTCGTCCGAACAGGGAAATAAAGCCCGGAAAGTTCGCATTCCTTGAAATGCTCGAGTACGTGGGTTCGCGCGGAAAGATCGTTATTTTGGGACTTTGCCGGAAACGTGGCGGTTCAAAATCATTCAGTCGCCGGAGCTCGTCGGCGGGAGTATCCGTCGAGACGCGGGTGCCGACCGGTGGAGCCCGGTCGCTGCTGCGGTGCCGGGCGGTGTCGGTGCAGGAGGACGGCGTGCCGCCGCGCCCTGGGTCGGGTGATTTGCGGCGTTGGGGTGATCGGGATGCCTACCGCGGACGCGCGCGCGGTTAATGCCGCCGAAAGCGAACGGAAAGCCGCGACACGTTCACTCGTCTCGGTGAATATCAACACCCATTCGTGGTGCGCTGGCGACGAATCTGCGATCGCGGCTGTGTCGGTCTCGGACGTTTTGCCTGCTCACGCGCTACTTTGATCGATTTTTCGGCAGGTCGGAGCGGCATATTCGCGTTTGGACGGTCCGGTGCCGTGGGTTAGCGTCCGCCCGGCATGGATCGGCGGCGACCAGCTTCCTTCCCCGAAACCCCGAACCCGTTTCCCGACGAATGCCGCCATGGCCCCGACGCAGCCGGAAACCGAACCGGCCGGTCATGAAACCCCGAGGATTGTCATGAGATCGCGGAACGCAGCCACGCTTCCCGCCCCGGCGGCCTGCCGGGCGGTCCGTTGCGCGCGGTCGTCGACGATCCTGGCGGGAGCGCTGGCGATGCTGCTCACGGGCTGTTCCGGGACGCTGTCGGCACCGACCGCACCCATGCCTGCGCGGCCGGCCGCGCAACAGCCGCCGATCCCGCAGGCGGATCGGGTCGATCTCAGCGGCCTGCCGGAAGCCACGACCTTCGGTGATCTCATCGGCGGGGTCCCCGATCCGGAACCGCAACGCGACACCGACGGCGTGGTGCTGCACATCGAGCAGCCGGTCGCGGTGCACGACAGGCCAGGCGGATCGGCGTTCGCGAAACTGCCCGCCACGCAGCTCGGCAATCCCACGTGGGTTCCGGTGATCGCGCGCTCCGGTGCCTGGGCGCAGGTGTTGCTGCCGTCCAGGCCGAACGGCACGAGCGGCTGGATCCGCGTCACCGCCGCGGACCCGGTCCGGCAGGCCCGCTCGCCGTTCCGGGTCGAGGTCGACGTCGAGGCCAAGCGGCTGGCGGTGTGGCGCGGCGCCGAACGGCTGGGGGAGTGGACCGTCGGAGTCGGGGCCGCCGAATCGCCCACGCCGCGCGGCCGGACCTTCGTGATGGCCGCCGTCGAAGAGCAGGTCACCCGCTTCAGCCCGATCATCCTGCCGCTGGGCACGCATTCGGAGACGTTCAACTCCTACGGCGGCGGGCCGGGCACGGTGGCGCTGCACGGCTGGCCGGGTGACGAAGTGTTCGGCAAGGCCATCAGCGACGGGTGCGTGCGCGTCCCACCGGACGCATTACAGCTGCTGAGCACGCTGCCGCTGGGAACGGTCGTGCTGCTGCGGTGACCGCGGGCGCTACGGCCGCGCGGTGACAGGACCCAACGGGACCTGTCGCGAAAGGACGGACCCGGCCTCACCGGACGACGGGGTGCGGTGAGGGCGGACCGAGGAACCCCGTAATCGAAACCGAAGGAAGTGCGACAGTGCGCAAAAATGCCTGCTACTTCGCCGGTGTCGTAACCGCGACCGCCGGATTGCTGCTCACCGCCGTCCCGGCGTCCGCGGACGGTACCCAGAACGATGGTGTCAACGGCGGCAACGACGACAACGTGAACGTGGCGCCGATCCAGCTGTGCAACAGCAGCGTCGCCGTCGTCGGCGCCGTCGCCGACGGGCTCTCTCCGGACGGCTCGGGTTGCAAGCCCGAGGACAAGCCCAAGCCGGAGAAGCCGAAGCCCGAGAAGCCGAAGCCGCCGAAGCCCGAGAAGCCGCACGCGCCTGCGCCGCCGCCGGTGCCTGCCCCGGGCCCCGCTCCGGGTCCGGCTCCCGCTCCGGCACCGGAACAGGCTCCGGAGCAGGCTCCGCAACAGCAGGCACCGGCCCAGGAAGCGGTCTCACCCGCCGAGCTGCCCGCGGCGCCGAGCCCGGTCGCGGTCGCCGGTCATGCCGCCGTAACGGGCTGACCAG
>NZ_JAFRFW010000297.1:0-1566 GCF_017434145.1 Saccharopolyspora sp.
GGTCGAGGTGAACGTGCCGGAGGGACTGGAAGGCGCCGGGCGCGGGGTCGCGATGCCGGCGCGGCTACCGGACTCGGTGCTGGAGGACGCCCGGATCGATGACACCGCGCGCGGCTGGTACCGGGGCAAGTGGCTGCCGCAGCGCGACGGCGCCCCGGCCGCCATGCACGAGCAGGTCGCCGCGCACCTGGGCGAACTCACCGCACGTGGGCGCGAGGCGTTGCGGGACTTCCTCAGCCCGGAAAAACTCAAGCAGAACCTGCCCGCGATGACGGTCACCCCGGCCCAGGCCGCGCGGGGCGAAGGCTGGACGAGCCTGGAAACCCTGCTGCCGCGCGGCAACTGGTTCAAGCGGCTGATCGGCCGCGCGCCCAACCAGGTGCAGATGCGCGCCGTGCTCACCGACCTCGCTCACGACCAGATCATCGATGGCGCGCACTTCACCAGGACCACCAGCGATGCGCAGACCGCTACCGATACCGCGCAGGCGGGCCGCGACGTGGGCGGGTCGTTCGCGGGCGGTCCCGGCCTGGACAGCGGCGCGGCGACCTTCGGCGCAGGCCCCGCCGCCTCCGCCGCGCACGGCAGGAGCAACACGCAGGAGCGAAGCCGCGAGACGACCGGCGAAACCACGGACTCCTACACCGGATCGCTGACGCGCTACACCGGTCGCGTGGAGTTCCAGGTCCGCCGGTCCGGGCATCCGCCGATCTCGTTCCCGGACGCCGCGCAGGCCGCGTTCTGGGCGAAAACCGCGGAGGCCGAAGCCGCGGGCATCGGCGAGTCGGCGGTCACCGAGGAACTCACCCAGCGGCACGTCAACGGCGCGGCGACCGGCATCGCGCTGCAGGAGGCGAGCGAGCGGCTCAGCGAGATCCTGCGCAACAGCCTCCCGGAAGTGCCCGGTCACCACCGCTGGAAGTGGCGCGACAGCGAGTACACCACCGCTTTCGACGACCCCGAGCTCGCGGACGGCGTCTCCGCCGGTGCGCAGCGGAAGCTGACCCGCAACGAGCAGATCGACCAGCTGGTCTCGCCGCAGAACCTGCTCAACCGCGAACGGGACGTGCTGGCCGGCCATCCGCTGGTGCTCGAGCTGGTGCCGGAACCCGGGCGGGCGCACGACTACCACGCCGAGCTGCTGATCTCCGCGAAGCTGCACGACGGCGCGCGGGTCACTCCCGAAGCGGACCAGACCGGTACGACGACCGAGAAGCTCTCCGACTCCGAGGGCGGGACGTTCTCCCGCAGCCGGAACTGGTCGTTCTTCGGCGGCATCGTCTTCCGCGCGTACTCGGCCCTGATCGCGATGGAGATGCTGACCAGCCCGCACGGCGTCACGCACGGCCGGTCGGAGACGACCTCGCTCGGGCGGCAGGCCGGGCATTCCAGCGGTGGCGTCCGCGGCGGGCAGCTGGACGCGGACGGCAACGTGCGCGCCGAGCCGCCGCAGCGGTACCGGGCGCGGGTCGAGCTCGAGGTTTCCGGCCGCTACTGGTCCCGGACGAACGACATGGTCCGGCACCTGACCATCGGCAGCCCCGGCAAGCACGCCCCGGAGTGGCA
>NZ_JAFRFW010000298.1:0-12198 GCF_017434145.1 Saccharopolyspora sp.
GGTCACCCGCGGCTGACGCCCCGGGGCCGCGCCGCTCACGACGCCGCGACGGGGCCAAGCTGCTGCGCCGTGAGCAGCAGCGGCGCTATCAGTTCGGGCCGCCATCGGTGGGGCCGCTGCCCGGGCAGCCGGCACCCGCGCCTGCTGAAGTGCCGGCTGCCCGAACCGCATCCACCGCTCCGGCCGCAGCCGATCACGGCACCCCGTGCATCATCCGGCGCACCCACGGCACCGACACCGCGAGCAAGCCGCCGCAGGCGATCGTGAGCACGCCGATCACGCCGAAGTACAGCGCCTGGTTCTCCGGCGAGTACAGCTTCACCACCTGCGCACCGAGCCCCTGGCCCAGCGCAGGCGCCAGGAAGTACAGCCCCAGCGTCTGCGAGGAGAACGCCGCGGGCGCCAGCTTCGTCGAGGCGGAGAGCCCGACCGGCGAGAGCATCAGCTCACCGATGGTGAGGATGACGAACACCAGCGCGACCATGATCGCCAGCTGCTGGCCGTCGGAGTTCACCACGAACCCGGACAGCACCACCCACAGGAACCCGAGACCGACGAACACGACACCGCCGACGAACTTGGCGGGCGTGCTGGGCTGGCGCGAACCCAGCTTGAGCCACAGCGCGGCGAAGACCGGCGCCAGGATGATGATCGCCAGCGAGTTGATCGACTGGAACCAGGCGACCGGGAACTCCCAGCCGAGCACGGAGTGCGCGGTGTCCTCCTCCGTCACCCGCACCAGCGTGCTGGCCTGCTGCTCGAACAGCAGGAAGAACAGCGCGGTGGCCAGGAACAGCGGGATGTAGGCGATCAGCCGGTCCCGCTCCACCTTGGTGATCTGCTTGCTGCTGAGCATCACCGCGAAGTACACGACCGGCAGCACCGCGGAGATCACCGAGACCACGTTGACCAGCCCGCCCAGGCCGATCGAGCCGGTGGCCACCAGACCGCCCAGCACCACCACGAACAGCACCGCGATGCCGACGGCGCGGGTGAGCACGCGGCCCTTCTGCCCCTCGGGCAGCGGGTTGCCGGGGTGGTCGCTGACCGTGCCGAGGTTGCGCCTGCCGAGCACGTACTGGATCAGGCCCAGCGCCATGCCGACGGCCGCGGCGCCGAAGCCCCAGTGGAAGCCGATCTCGCTCTGCAGGAACCCGGCGATCAGCGGCCCGAAGAAGCCGCCGAGGTTGATGCCCATGTAGAACACCGAGAACCCGGCGTCCCGGCGCTGGTCCTGCGCGCTGTAGAGGTCGCCGACCATCTTGGACACGTTCGGCTTCAGCAGCCCGGAGCCGGCGATGATCAGCACGATGCCGAGCCCGGCGCTGGTCAGCCCGCCGGGCAGCGCCATCCCGATGTGCCCGAACATGATCAGCACGCCGCCGTAGAACACCGAGTGCCGCGCGCCCAGCAACCGGTCGGCGAGCCAGCCGCCCGCGACGCCGGTGAGGTACACCGAGGCGCCGTAGGCCTGGACCGTCGAGGTGGCGGTCCCTTCCGGCAGCCCCAGACCGCCCTTGCTCACCTCGGTCATCAGGTACAGGGCGAGGATGCCCCGCATCCCGTAGTAGGAGAAGCGCTCCCACATCTCGGTGAAGAAGAGCGTGGACAACCCGCGCGGCTGGCCGAAGAAGCCGCGCTGCGGGGCATCCGCGACCGTGTTGTCAGCCACGATCACGTCCTTTCTGCCTGGGTCCGGCTGCTGTGATTTTGCGGCAGGCTATACCTGCGCCGATTGGCGTGGACCAACCGAAACGTGAGTGAATTTTCACAAAAGTCCGGATGGCGCTCCCCGACCCGCCCATCGCCACCCGGGCACGCTAGGTCACGGGACACGCCGCCGATGGTTCAGCCCGCCCGGTGCGCCGCCGGTCGCGGCGCGGCCGGGACGTCGCCGTGATCACGAGGCGCTGCCTCCCGCTACTCCATCCGGATATACTGGCGTCGTATTTCTCCCGTTTCACCGACATCCGGCGAACACGCCTGATATCCGCGAGAGGTGACACCTTCGGTGCCCCAGGCTGAGTCCCCTGACGGCAGTACCGAGCCGGGTCGAAGTCCCGGCTCCCCGACCTGTTCCTGCGCAGCCGCACGGCCGCGCTCCGCGGAACCCCGCTCCCGCACAGGGTTCGGCGGGCCGTCCGCATCCGGCGTCCGCGCCGCAGCGCCCCCCTTCGGCGGGGGTGAACCACGTTGAGCATTCTGCTCTCGATCCTCGGCCTGCTTTTCGTCGCCGTGCTCACCCTGGGCACCGCGCTGGCGGTCACGGCCGAGTTCTCGCTGACCTCGCTGGAGCGCAGCACCGTTGACGCGCACGTCAACGAGGTCGGCGACCGGCGGGCGAAGGCCGTGCAGCGCGCGCACCGCACGCTGTCGTTCCAGCTCTCCGGCGCCCAGGTCGCGATCACGCTGACCACGCTGATCACCGGTTACGTGGCCGAGCCGCTGATCGGTGAGCTGCTGCGCCCGCTGCTGCTGGCCACCGGCATGCCGGGCGCGGTTTCCACCGTGCTCTCGCTGGTCCTGGCGATCCTGCTGGCCACGACGCTGTCGATGGTCTTCGGCGAGATGGTGCCGAAGAACCTCGCGATCACCCGGCCGCTGTCGGCGGCGCGGGCGGTGTCCGGCTACCACCGCCGCTTCTCCCAGGTGTTCCGCTGGCTGATCGATGCGATGAACAACAGCGCGAACTGGGTGGTGCGCCGCTTCGGCATCGAACCCCAGGAGGAACTGCGCTCGGCGCGCTCCGCCGACGAGCTCGGTTCGATCGTGCGCACCAGCGCCGAGCACGGAACCCTCGACCAGTCCACCGCCACGCTGATGGACCGGTCGCTGCGCTTCGGCGACCGCACCGCCGAGGAGCTGATGACGCCCCGCGTGCAGGTGGAGTCGCTGCCCGCCGAAGCAGGCGTGCAGGAGCTGCTGGCGCTGGCGCGGCGCACCGGTTTCTCCCGATTCCCCGTGCACGGCGGCGATCTGGACGACGTGCACGGCGTGGTGCACGTCAAGCAGGCGTTCGGAGTGCCCGTGGACAGGCGCGACACGACCCGGGTCGGCTCGCTGGCACGGCCGGTGCCGAGCGTTCCGGAGACGCTGGACGGCGACTCGCTGCTGAACCGGCTGCGCGGCTCCGGCCTGCAACTGGCGCTGGTGGTCGACGAGTACGGCGGAACCGCGGGCATGGTGAGCCTGGAGGACGTGATCGAGGAGATCATCGGCGACGTGCGCGACGAGCACGACCGCCGGGAGACCGCCGCGGTGCGGCCGCTGGACCGGGACAGCTGGATCGTCTCCGGCCTGCTGCGCGCCGACGAGCTCCTGGAGGCCACCGGCTTCGAGATGCCCGACGGCGAGTACGAGACCGTCGCCGGGCTGGTGCTGGAGAAGCTGGGCCGCATCCCGCAGGCCGGTGACCGTGTCGAGGTCGGCGACTGGTGCCTGACGGTCAACGGCATGGACCGCAACCGCATCGCCGAGCTGCGGCTGAGCCGGCCGCAGACCGCCGCAGGCGGCACCAGCGGGGTCGGCACCACCGCGGGAGGCGTCCGATGAGCGACACCGCGGCGATCCTGTTCGGAATCTTGTTGCTGCTGCTGAACTCGCTGTTCGTGGGCGCGGAGTTCGCGCTGCTGTCCTCGCGCCGGGACCGGTTGGAGGCGCTGCTGGACCAGGGCGTCAGCCGCGCCCGCACGGTGATCAAGGCGAGCCAGGAGGGCTCGCTGATGCTGACCAGCGCCCAGCTCGGCATCACGCTGTGCTCGCTGGGACTCGGGCGGTTGGGCGAACCGGCCGTGGCGCACCGCCTGGAGCTGCTGTTCGAGCCGTTCAACGTGCCCGCACCGGTGGTGCACGCGGTCGGGTTCACCATTGCGCTGGCGATCGTGGTGGTGCTGCACGTGCTGGTCGGCGAGATGGTGCCGAAGAACCTCGCGATCGCCGAGCCGGAACGGCTGGCGCTGTGGCTGGTGCCCGCGCTGGTCGGGTTCGTCAAGCTGGCGCGGCCGCTGATCGCGCTGTTCAACATGATGGCGAACGCGGTGCTCAAGCTGCTGAAGGTGCAGCCGAAGGACGAGCTGGACACCGCCTACACCTCCGCCGAGCTGGCCGAGCTGCTGGTGGAGTCGCGCCGGGAGGGGCTGCTGGAGCAGTCCGAGCACCGCAGGCTCGCCCAGACGTTGTCCTCGGTGGAGAACACCGTGGCCGACGTGCTGGTGCCGCTGCCGGAGGTCACCAGCGTGCCGGGGAACCCGACGCTGGGCGATGTGGAGCAGGCGGTCGCCGCGACCGGCTTCTCCCGGTTCCCGGTGCGCGCGGCTTCCGGTGAGCTGCTGGGTTATCTGCACGTCAAGGACCTGCTCGACCAGGCGGGCTCGGACCCGGGCACGCCGGTCGCGCCGAGCCGGGTCCGGCAGCTGCCGAACGTGCCGGTGAGCGCGCGGCTGGACCAGGCACTGGCGTCGTTGCGCCGGGCGCGCAGCCACTTGGCCACCGCGGTCGACGCGGATGGCGTGCCGCGCGGGGTGGTCGCGCTCGAGGACCTGGTCGAGGAGTACGTGGGCACGGTCCGCGACGGCACCCACGTCACCGCCTGAGACCCGTTCCCCTCGGGGGCGGCCGCTACGTGCGGCCGCCCCTTTCTCGTTCGCGCCCGTTCGGGCGCTGGCACCCGGATTCGGCGGCGTCGGGGTAGTTGACACGCAGTCGGCGAAAAATCGGTATAACCATCATCACAGTGTAGTGAGTCCGGCCGCGCCCGCCGAGGCGGTGCGCGAAACGCGGGAGGCAGCGTGGCGGAACGCATGGCTGGCAGGGTCGCTTTCATCACCGGTGCGGCCAGGGGGCAGGGACGATCGCACGCCGTGCGCCTGGCCGCCGAGGGCGCCGACATCATCGCGGTCGATGCCTGCGCGGACGTCGCGACCGCGGCTTACGCGATGGCCACTGAGCAGGACCTGGAGGAGACCGCCCGGCTGATCGCCGAACAGGGCCGCCGGGTGGTGGCCCGCAAGGCGGACGTCCGCGATTTCGACGCCCTGCAAGCCGCCTTCGACGCCGGCGTGGCCGAGCTCGGTCCGGTGCACACCGTGCTGGCCAACGCGGGCATCGCGTCGTTCGCGCCGACCTGGGAGTTGACCGCCCAGCACTGGCAGGACATGATCGACATCAATCTGACCGGGGTCTTCCACACCGCGAAGGTCGCGATCCCCGGCATGATCGAGCACGGTGCGGGCGGCTGCCTGCTGTTCACCTCGTCGATCGGCGGTTTCAAGGGCTTGCAGAACGTCGGGCACTACGTCGCGGCCAAGCACGGCATCGTCGGGCTGATGCGCACGCTGGCCAACGAACTCGGCCCGCACGGCATCCGGGTGAACACCATCCATCCGACCAATGTGGACACTCCGATGATCCAGCACGAAGGCGCGATGGGGCTGTTCGTGCCCGAGGGGGTCGAACCCACCCGCGAGAACGCCATGCCCGGCTACCGCTCGCTCAACGCGATGCCGGTCCCGTGGGCCGAGGTCGGCGACATCAGCAACGCCGTGGCCTTCCTCGCCAGCGACGAGGCCCGCTACATCACCGGCGCGACCTTCCCGGTCGACGCGGGCGCCAACGTCAAATGAGCCAGGCAGTGGAAGGAGCGCCGATGTCCACCGGCACGGCACGCGGCGAGATCGAGGACGTGCTGAGCAGGTACGCGCTCGGTTACGACGAAGGCGACCTCGCACTGCTCGAGGAGGTCTTCACCGAGGACGCGGTGCTCACGATCCGCATCGCCGACGGTGATCTCATCGGCCCGTTCGAGGGCCGCGCGGCGATCATCGGGATGATGCGCGACACCGCGCAGACGCAGCAGGACAAGCGCAAGCACGTGATCAGCAACCTGGTGCTCGACGAGCGCGGCGACACCGCGACCGCCCGGACCTACCTGACGCTGTTCTCCGTCGCGGACGGGCAGCTGACGGCGTTGACCACGGGTCGGTACGAGACCGAGCTGCGCAGCACCGGTGACGGCTGGCGGCTCGACTCCGTGCACATCGCCCTGGACCTGCCCTACTGAGCCGGCCATGACGAGCAACCAGGGATTCATCCCGGCGAAGTGGGCCGCGCTCACCCCGGATGCACAAGCGATCTACGACGCGCCGAACGAGCGGCGGGTGAACTGGGCGGAGCTGGACGAGCGGGTGCGCCGCGCCGCGAACGGCCTGCGCGGGCTCGGGCTGCAGCACGGTGACCGGGTTGCGGTGCTGGCCCGCAACTGCGTGGAGTTCCAGGAGCTGTACTTCGCCTGCGGCCGCGTGGGGCTGGTGCTGCAACCGTTGAACTGGCGGCTGTCCACCGGCGAGCTCACCGAGCTCATCCGGGATGCCGCGCCGCGCGCCGTGGTGGCCGCGGCCGAGTGGTCCGAGCAGGCCGAGCAGCTGCAGCGGGACTGCGACGTGCCGCACTGGCTGGAGTTCGGCGAGTCCGGTGACGGCAGCTACGAGCGGCTGCTGGCCGCGGCGGCCACCGACGAGCCCGAAGGCTCCGACCGCATCGGCGGCAACGACCCGTTCTTCATCCTCTACACCGGCGGCACCACCGGACGCAGCAAGGGCGCGCTGCACACCCACCACAGCGCGGCGACGGGCGGGCTGAACCAGACGGTGGCCGAGCGCATCGTGCCCGGTGACGTCTACCTGCTGACCGGGCAGATGTACCACATCCCGATCGTGCTCTCGATGAACTACCTGCGGCACGGGTGCCCGCTGGTGCTGATGAACTTCGAGGCCGAAAGCGCGCTGCGGATCATCGAGCAGGAGAAGGTCTCGGCGTTCCTGGGCATCACCACGATGCTCAACTGGATGATGGCGGTGCCCGGATTCTCCGGCTACGACCTCTCCAGCCTGCGCAACATCCAGTACGGCGGCGGGCCGATGCCCTCGTCGATCGTGCGGGCGGCGCTGGATTCGTTCCCGTGCACGCTGATCCAGGGCTACGGCCAGACCGAGGGACCGGGCATGACGTTCCTGTCCCAGGAGGACCACGCCGAGGCGGCGGCCGGGCGAAACGAGCACCGGCTGCGCTCGTGCGGCCGGGAAGGTTTCGCCGGGATGTTGCGGGTGCTCGACGAGTACGGCGCCGAGGTGCCGCGCGACGGGCGCACGCCGGGGCAGATCGCGGTCCGCTCGGACGCGAACATGATCGGCTACTGGAACCGGCCGGAGCTGACCGCGCAGACCATCCGGAACGGCTGGATGTGGACCGGTGACGTGGCCACCTGGGACGAGCAGCACTACGTCTACATCGTCGACCGGGCCAAGGACATGATCATCTCCGGTGGCGAGAACATCTACAGCGTCCAGGTCGAGGAGGCCGTCGCCGCGCATCCGGCGGTGCTGGAGTGCGCGGTGATCGGGGTCCCGGACGACGAATGGGGCGAGAACGTCAAAGCCGTGGTGGTGCTCAAACCCGGCACCGAAGCCACCGAGCAGGACATCATCACCACCGCGAAGCAGCACCTCGCTTCCTACCAGAAGCCGAAGTCGGTGGACTTCGTCGCGAGCCTGCCGAAGGCGCCGACCGGCAAGGTGATGAAGCGCGACCTGCGCACCCCGTACTGGGCCGACCGGGAGCGTTCGGTTTGAGCCCGGACGAGGCCGAACTGGCGAGGCTGGTCGGCACCGAACTGCCCGGCGGCGAGTTCACCTTCGAACCGTGGTGGGTGCGACTGGTCAACGACTGCGCGCTCGCCGCACCCGAGGACGGCGCGGGCAGCCCGGTGTTCGTCTTCCTCGCCGGGACCGCCGCGATGGGCATGTCCTGGGAGCAGTTGTGGGCGATGTTCGGCGCCACCGAGTCGGACGGCCCGATGGCCGGCGAGACCAGCACCGAAATCCACGTCCCGCTGCGCGTCGGCGGCACCTACCGGGTCCGCGGCCGGATCGAGTCCGCGCGGCGCAAGCGCGGCTCGCGCACCGGTGTCTTCGACCTCGTCGAGTACCGGCTCGACCTGCACGAGGATTCCGGCGCGCTGGCGGCGAGCTGCACCAGCTCGATCATCTTCCCGAGGAGGGCGCAGTGACCGAGGCCGGCGAGCAACTGCCGGAGCACCGCATCGGCCCGGTCTCGGCGGAGAAGATGAAGACGATGTCGGCGCTGATGCGCGATGCCAACCCGATCCACTTCGACGAATCCGCGGTGCGCGCGCTCGGGCTCGGCGAGCGGGTGATCAACCAGGGTCCGCTGAACCAGGCGTACGTGCTGGACATGCTGAGCCGTTGGGCGGGCGGCGCGGACCGGGTGCGCGGCGTGCGGTTGCGCTACCTCGGCACCGTGTTCGCAGGTGACCACCTTTGCGCGCGGGGGACGGTGCGCGAGGTCGCCGATGAGGAGGGCCGCCGGGTCGCCATCTGCGATGTGCAGCTCGACGTGCTCGGCGGGCGGACCGTGCTGTCCGGCACCGCGACCGTGCTGCTGGAGGAGAACCGATGACGCCGCCGACGATGCAACGGTTCCAGCTCTCCTACGGGGATTGCGACTCGCTCGGCATCGCCTACTTCGCGATCTACTACCCGTGGATGGAGCGCACCTACAGCAGCTGGCTGCACCACCACGGGCTGCGCTCGGCGGAGCTGGCCGAACAGCTCGGTGCGGGAACGGTCGGCGTGCACTCGGACGCCACCTACCTGCGGCCGGTGCACGTGTTCGACGAACTCACCTGCGAGCTGGTGCGCAGCAAGGTCGGCACCACTTCGTACACCCTCGGCCACGAGTTCCGCCGCGGCGACGAGCTGGTCACCTTCGGCACCATGACCTTCGCCTGCCGCGCCCCGGACGGGACCAAGACCCCCATCCCGGCACGGCTCGGCGAACTCCTCGGCACGCTGCGACCCGCGACGGACTGAGCGGACCGGGGCGCGAAGGCCCGGCCCGGTCCTCGCCTATCCTGGCCGCACTATGCAAGTGCTTGCCGAGCAGGAGTGGCGCGCACGCCGAGCCGCGCATCGGCAGCGGGTGCGGCAGTGGACCGAACCGCATCGCCGCAGGCGGCGCGAGGGCATCCCGCACCCGGTGATGGACTTCCTGTTCACCTACTACTCGCACCGCCCGTCACTGCTGGAGCGCTGGCAACCCGGCCTCGGCGTCGCGCTAGCGGGCGGCGAGGAGTTCCTGGACCGGCGCGGCTACGTGGCACTGCGGGACGGCGTCGCCCTGTCCCCCGCCGCGCTCACCGCGAAACGCCTGGACACCGCCCGTTTCGTGCGGGACTTGCTGAGCGCGGTGCGGGATCGGCGCCCGGTCCTGGGCTGCTTCGGCCTACACGAGTGGGCCATGCTGTACCGCACCACGCCGGAGGACGTGCGGCACGCTTCCTGGCCGTTGCGACTCGGGCACCGCGGCACCGATGAAGTCGTGGAGTCCATGCAGATCCGATGCAGCCACCACGACGCCTTCCGATTCTTCACCCCGCAGGCCCGGCCGCTGAATGCACTGCAACCGACCCGCGCCGATCAGGTCGCGATGGAACAGCCGGGCTGCCTGCACAACAACATGGACCTGTTCAAGTGGGCCTACAAGCTCGACCCGCTGGTGCCGTCCGAGCTGATCGCCGACTGCTTCGACCTGGCCGCGCGCATCCGCGCGGTCGACATGCGCGCGAGCCCGTACGACCTGCGCGAACTCGGATACGAACCGATCGCGGTGGAAACGGCGGAAGGGCGCGCCGAATACGCGGCGAGGCAACGCGAATTCGCCGATGAGGCGGGCGGATTGCGCACCCGGCTGATCGAGGTCTGCGCGGGGCTGCTGGCGGCGGAAACGGCCGAGGCAGCTCGTTCCGAGTTGAGCGATTCCCAGCCCTGAAACGATTCCCGGCCCTAAAGCGGCTCCGGGTCCTAAAGGGGCTCCGGGTCCTAAAGGGGCTCCGGGCAGAAAGCGGCTTCGGTCCCTGAACGACTCCGGTTCCAAAACGACTCCGCCCAGCGAGCCGCACTTCGATCCGAACGAAATCGGCCCGCCACCACGCGGCGGCGGGCCGATCAGCTCATTCCCGAACGGCCAGGCTCAGCTCACCGTTGTCGTCGCGCTCGGCGTCGAGGACCTTGTCCCCGAGCAGCGACGCGGCCTGCGGCTCGAGGAACACCCGGGCACCGGACTCCTCGACCACCTCGTCGTCGGCCTGCGGCTCGCTGGCGATGGCCGCCTGGAGCTCGCCCTCACCGGACGCGTTGGCGACCGGCGCGATCCGCAGCCCCGAGCTCTCGCCCGATTCACCACCGGCCAGCACGACCTTGATGACCTCGGCTGCGCTCTCGCTGATCGTGAGCATTGCTGCACTCCTCTCGGAGGCGGTCGGATGGAACCGCCCACCGTAGTGCATCCGGCCGGTCGCCCGCTCACCCCCGCGCGATCATGCCTCGTAGGCCGAAAGCGGAGGGCACGAGCACACGAGGTTGCGGTCACCGCGCGCGCCGTCGATGCGGCGAATGGCAGGCCACACCTTCGCCTCCGAGGTGCCCAGCGGGTAGGCGGCCTCGGCGCGCGTGTAGGCGTGCTCCCACGTACCGGCCAGCGCCGGGGCGGTGTGCGGCGCCTGCACCAGCGGGTTGTCGTCGGCGGGCCACTGCCCGGCGGCCACCTTGTCGATCTCCCCGCGGATGGCGATCATCGCCGCGCAGAACCGGTCGAGTTCGGCGAGGTTCTCGCTCTCGGTCGGCTCCACCATCAACGTGCCCGCGACCGGGAACGACATCGTCGGCGCGTGCAGCCCGTAGTCGGCGAGCCGCTTGGCCACGTCGTCCACGGTCACACCGCTGGACTTGGTGATCGGGCGCAGGTCCAGGATGCACTCGTGGGCGACGAACCCGCCGGAGCCGGTGTAGAGCACCGGGAAGTACTCGTCCAACCGCCGCGCCACGTAGTTGGCCGCGGCGACCGCGGTCAGCGTGGCCCGGCGCAGCCCGTCCGAACCCATCATCCGCACGTAGGCCCAGGAGATCGGCAGGATCGAGGCGCTGCCCCACGGCGCGGCGCTGATCGGGCCGACCCCGGTCTCGGGACCGGCCGCGGGCTGCAGCGGGTGGTTCGGCAGGAACGGCGCCAGGTGCGCGCGAACACCGATCGGCCCCACGCCGGGACCACCGCCGCCGTGCGGGATGCAGAACGTCTTGTGCAGGTTCAGGTGCGAGACGTCCGCGCCGAACCGGCCCATCCGGGCCAGCCCGATCAGCGCGTTGAGGTTCGCGCCGTCGACGTAGACCTGCCCGCCCGCGTCGTGCACCAGCCCGCACACCTGTTGCACGGTGTCCTCGTAGACGCCGTGCGTGGACGGGTAAGTGATCATGATCCCGGCCAGGTCGTCGCGGTGCTGCTCGACGACCTCGCGCAGGTGGTCCATCTCGATGTTGCCCTGGTCGTCGCAGCGCACCACGACCACGCGCAGCCCGGCCATCACGGCGCTGGCGGCGTTCGTGCCGTGCGCGCTGGCCGGGATCAGGCAGACGTCCCGCGCCGCCTCACCACGGCTGTGGTGGTAGGCGCGGATGGCCAGCAGACCGGCGAATTCGCCCTGGCTGCCCGCGTTCGGCTGCACGCTGACCGCGTCGTAGCCGGTGATCTCGGTCAGCCAGCGCTCCAGGTCGTGCACCACCTCGAGCAGCCCCGCCGCGTCCTGCCCGGGTGCGAACGGGTGCACCTCGGCGAACTCGGGCCAGGTCACCGGCTCCATCTCGGCGGTGGCGTTGAGCTTCATCGTGCACGAGCCCAGCGGGATCATGCTGCGGTCCAGCGCCAGGTCGGTGTCCGAGAGCTTGCGCAGGTAACGCAGCAGCGAGGTCTCCGAGCGGTGCGTGTGGAACACCGGGTGCGTCATGTAGTCGGAGGTGCGCAGCAGTGCGGTGGGCAGCGCGTCGGCCGTCTCCGCGTCCAGCTCGTCCACCCCGGTCAGCGTCTCGCCACCGAACCCGAACGCGCTGAGGACCTTCAGCAGCGTCTCCCGGGTGGTGGTCTCGTCGCAGCTGAGGCCCACGTGGTCGGCGTCGATGTGGCGCAGGTTGATCCCCTCGCCGCGAGCGGCGTCGACGACCTCCGCCGCCCGGCCCGGCACCCGCGTGACGATCGTGTCGAAGAACTCCGCGTGCACGACCTCGACCCCGCCGCGGCGCAGCCGCTCGGCCAGCACCGCCGCCATCCGGTGCGCCCGCTGCGCGATGGCGCGCA
>NZ_JAFRFW010000299.1:0-3663 GCF_017434145.1 Saccharopolyspora sp.
CGTACGGCCCTCCGCAACAGCACGGTCCGCGGCCAGCCGAGCCGATGAACACGTGGGGCCCGCCCGGCTCTGCCGCGTGGACGCGCGGCGAGCAGTCCGGCCCGCGCGATCAGCAGGTCGTGGACGCGAACGCGCGGACCGCGCAGACACCGCAGGCCCCGCCCACGCCCCGCACCGGCGAGGTCGGCAGCAAGCTCGACGTGGACGGGCCCGAGGGCGAGCGGATCACCATCCAGCTCGTCGAGGTCGTGGACCCCGCGGACTTCCTCTACACCGCCGCCGGCTACCAGCTCCAAGTAGGCGATCGCGCGATCGTGGTGCACACCGAGCTGACCAACCGCAGTGCCATGCCGTTCACCTCGCTGCCCGACCTGTACCTGGTGCTGGTCGCCGCCGACGGGTCCACGATCGGCAAAGCCCCGGTGTCGCTGTCCTCGCGCCCGCCGCACCGCATCGGAGTGCCGCCGGGCGAGACCGCGGGCGGGCACACCGTCTACGTGCTGCCGCAGGACACCGAGCTCTCCGCGGTCCGCTGGTCGCCGCGGCCCGGTGACGAGCAGCGCAGCCTCATCTGGGACATCACCGACCTCTGACGGCGCGGATCTCCGGGTTCGACCGGGGGACGACCCGCAACTGCCACGCACCTCGGCGGCCTAGCGTCAACGGCATGAGGTCGAAGCGGAAGCGAGCCGCTTCCCGGTGTCGCAAGGAGGAATGGTGTTGCCCGCACTTCCGCTGCCCGCATTGCTGCTCGGCGTCGGATCGGCGCTGATGATGATCGGGATCGCCGAACTGGCCGGCCGGTCGGCCGCCGAGCGCGGCCGGGAGCCCGCGGTGACTACTGCCCGTCCCGGCGACGCTTGATCCACCCGAGCGGCCCGCCGGAGCGCTCCTCGTCACGAGGTTCCTGCCGCTCCCGGCGTTGCAGCGTCGGCCAATCCCCGGCGTCGCCGTAGGAGTCGCCCGGTTCCGGCGGTGCGCCACCGAGAACGGCCGGACCGCCCCGGCCGAAGTCCTCGGCCTGCACCAGCTCGGCGAGTCCGGTGTTCACCCGCTCGTCCGCATCCGCCTGCGGGCTCCGCTGCGGTCCGATTCCGGCAGCGACCGGCCCCGCGGCTGCGATCGGCCCGGTCGCGGTTTCCTCCGCAGGAGCAAGCGGTTGTTCCGGCTGCAACGTGCCGCCCCACGACAAACCCATCGGCGGGGTCGGGGTGTCCTCGACGTGCTCGTGCCGTTCACCCGCGTTCGACATCGCCCCTCCCAGCCCGCCCGATCTCGGCGGATTTCACCAGATTACGCGATGCGAGCCCCGGAGATCGCCGATTCGGCTAAGCGTCCTGCGCGCGCAGCACATCCAGCGCGTGCTGCAGGTCGGCCGGGTATTCGCTGGTGAACTCGACCCGAGTTCCGTCAGCAGGATGCTCGAACCCGAGCGAACGGGCGTGCAGCCACTGCCTGGTGAGCTCCAACCGCCGTCCCAGCACCGGATCGGCACCGTAGGTCAGGTCGCCAGCGCAAGGATGCCGCAAGGCCGCGAAGTGCACCCGGATCTGGTGCGTGCGCCCGGTTTCCAGCTTCACGTCCACCAGCGACGCCGCGCGGAACGCCTCCACCGTCTCGTAGTGGGTGACGCTCGGTTTGCCGCCGGTGACCACCGCGAACTTGTAGTCGTGCCGCGGATGCCGGTCGATCGGCGCGTCGATGGTGCCGCGGCTCGGATCGGGATGGCCCTGCACCAGCGCGTGGTAGCGCTTTTCCACCGTGCGTTCCTTGAACGCCCGCTTCAGCGCCGTGTAGGCGTGTTCGCTCTTGGCCACGACCATCACACCGGTGGTTCCCGCGTCGAGCCGGTACACCACGCCCTGCCGTTCGGCAGCCCCCGATGTCGCGATCGGGACGCCGGCCGCGGCGAGCCCGCCCACCACCGTCGGGCCTTCCCAGCCGGGGCTGGGGTGCACGGCCACTCCGATCGGCTTGTCCACCACGACGATGTCCGCGTCCTGGTGCAGGATCTGCAAGCCCTCCACCGGCACCGCCACGACCTCCGGTTCGGGCCGGGCGGCCGGCAGGGTGACCTCCAGCAGCGACCCGGCGGGCAGCCGGTCGGACTTGCCGACCTGGGCGCCGTCCAGCAGCACGTCGCCTGCTTCGGCGAGCCCGGCGACGGTGTTGCGGGACAGGCCGAGCAGTTTGGACAGGCCCGCGTCGACCCGCATCCCTTCCAGCCCGTCCGGGACCGGCAGCATCCGCAGATCGCTCACGACCGCTCCTTCTTCCGGTGCACCGTGCCGTCGTAGTCCCGGCCGAGCAGGGACATCAGCACCACGAGCACGCCGCCGCACACGATCGCCGAGTCCGCGACGTTGAACACCGGCCACACGCTGCCGTCCGGTGCGAACAGCGAGACGAAGTCGACGACGTGCCCGCGCAGGAACCCGGGTTCGCGGAACAACCGGTCCACGAGGTTCCCGCAGGCCCCGCCGAGCACGAGCCCGAGCCCGATGGCCCAGCCGGTGGAGCGCAGCTTCGGCGCGAGCCACAAGATCACGCCGACGACCACGATCGCCAGCAGCGCCAGCAGCCACGTCATACCGGTGGCCAGCGAGAACGCAGCGCCGGGCTTTCGCACCAGTACCAGGTAGACCGCACCGCCGAACAGCCGTGCGGGCGGCTGGTCCTCCAGTGCAGCGACCGCGGCGACCTTGGTGAGCACGTCGGCCGCCAACAGCAGCGCGGCGACGCCGAACAGCAGCACCAGCAGCCTGCGGGGGCGCGGGGACTTCCCCGTGCTACCGGAGTCCCCCGCGCTGCCGGAATCCCCCGCGGCGGAGCCGCCCGGCGCGGCAGGTTCGGGCTGCTCGGGTTCGGATCGCTCGATGTTCACTCGTCCCATTCTCCCCGAGCCGGAGACCGCCCTCGCATCGGCTCGAACCCGGGTCAGTTCAGCGCCGCCGGGAAACCCCGCGGATCGTGCTCGGGCACCCAACCGCCTTCTACCAACGCGTACCTCGAGCTCGGCCCGTCCAGGAGAAGCCCGCGCAGCGCGTCGACGAACCTGTCCACGTGCTCGGTCGTCGTGCCGAGCCCGATGCTGACCCGCAGCGCGCGCTGCGCCCCGGAACCCGCCAGCAGGTGCCGCACCGCGCGGTGCGCGCAGAACAGCCCGTCCCGCACGCCGATGCCGTGCTCGGCGGACAGCGCGCTCGCGAGCAGTCCCGGGTCGCGAGCCTGCCCAGCATCGCCATTCTGCCCAGCATCGCGATCCTGCACGGTCAGGCTGACCACTCCGACCCGCGCGTGCTCGGGCCCGAACAGGCTCAGCTCGCGCAACCCGGGGATGTCGCGCAAGCCCGCGCGCAACCGGATCAGCAGCGCGTCCTCGTGCGCGATGATCGACTCGGCGTGTTCCGACCACACCCGGCAGGCGGTGGCCAACGCGTGCACGCCCACCGTGTTCGGCGAACCCGCTTCGTGCCGTTCCGGCCCGGTGTTCCAGTCGATCACGCCGTCATCCGGCACGGCGCGAGTCGCGCCGCCGCCGACGAGGTAGGGCGGAGCCGCGTCGAGCCAGTCCGCACGGCCGATCAGCGCACCCGCCCCGAACGGCGCGTAGAGCTTGTGCCCGGACAGCACCACGTGGTCCACGCCCAGCTCGGCGAACAG
>NZ_JAFRFW010000300.1:0-10776 GCF_017434145.1 Saccharopolyspora sp.
AGCCTCGGGACCGCGGTGGCGGCGATGGCGCTGGCCACCGCGGGCACGTCGATCCCGGCAGCCGTCCAACCAGCGGCGGCCGATCCGGCGGCCGACGAACTCCCGGTGGTCAACTCCGGGGTGGCCGCGCTGGCCAACGCGACCGCCCGGCCCGGGTCCGATCCCGCCGGTGCCAACGACTTCACCTGCAAACCCTCCGCGGAACACCCCCGGCCGGTGGTCCTGGTGCACGGCACCGTCGAGAACATGACCTACAACGGGTTCTCGCTGGCACCGCGGCTGGCCAACGAGGGCTACTGCGTCTTCGCGTTCAACTACGGGCAGGACACCGGACTCGGCGTCGGGCTGCCCGGCGCCTTCCCCACCGGAGGCACCGCGCCGGTGCCGCAGTCGGCCGCTGAACTGTCCGGGTTCGTCGACGAGGTCCGCGCCGCCACCGGCAGCGATCAGGTCGACATCGTCGGGCACTCGCAGGGCGGCATGATGCCGCGCTACTACCTGAAGGAACTCGGCGGCGCGGACAAGGTCCGGCACTTGGTGGGACTCGCGCCGTCCAACCACGGCACCGACGTGGACGGGCTCGCGCACCTGCCCGGCGTGCCGGAACTGCTGCAGGCCGGACTCGGTGACTCGGTGCGGGACCAGATGCACGACTCCGCGTTCCTGGCCGACTTGAACGCCGGCGGCGACACCGTTCCCGGTGTCGACTACACCGTCGTCGCAACCCGCTACGACGAGATCGTGACCCCGTACACCTCGGCCTTCCTCGAGGGCCCGAACGTCACGAACGTCCTGCTGCAGGACGGTTGCGAGATCAACGCCACCGACCACTTGGGCATCTCGTTCGACCGCCGCGCCGAGCAGTACGTGCTCAACGCCCTCGACCCGGCCGGCGCCGAAGAACCGCCGTGCGTCCCGAGCCCGCCGGTGAACGGGGCGAACGCTCCGCAGCACTGATCCGCGAAGGGCGGCCTACGCCTCCCGCGCTGCTCGCTAGACTTCGGCGACGGCGCGGCGCATCGCGCCGCGCCCACCCGAGCGACCAGTGAAGGATCGTCGATCGCCATGTCCGAGAACGCTCCTGCCCGCCCGGCCGCGCGACCCGCGGGCAGGCGGCTCGCGATGATCGCCGGTGCGCTGCGCGGATCCGCTTCGCTTTCGCTGGCGGAGCCGGAACTGCGGGGGCTGGCGGAGCTGGTGCGCCCGGGTGATGTCTGCTTCGACATCGGCGCCGCCTACGGGATGTACAGCTTCACGCTGGCGAGCCTGGCCGGGCCCGCGGGCGCGGTGTACTCGTTCGAGCCGCAGCCGAAGCCCCGGCGCGTGCTGCGGACGGGCGTTCGCGCGTGCGGCTTGCAAAACGTGCGCGTCACCGACGCCGCGGTGGGCAGCGAACCCGGGTCGCTGGAGATGGCGCTGCCGGTGAAGTTCGGATTCGCCCCGATCCACGGGCACGCGCACGTCAACGACGGCGTGCGACAGACCAGGCCGGACACGACGTTCACCAAGACCCGCTCCTGGCGCACCCCGATCCGCGTGGTCGACGAGTTCTGCGCGCAGCAGAGCGTCGAGCGGGTCGACTTCATGAAGGTGGACGTGGAAGGTTTCGAGCCGAACGTCGTCGAAGGCGCGGCGGCGACCGTCGAACGCCACCACCCGACGCTGCTGCTGGAGATCGAGGACCGGCACCTGTCCCGCTACCGCACGAGCGCCGCCGAGTTCACCGACCACCTGCACGGGCTCGGGTACGCGATGTACACCTGGAACAAGCGTTCCTGGGTGCGCACCGCGGAAGTCACCACCGGAACCCGGAACTACCTGTTCGCCGTCGACTCCGCCTGGGGACGCTGACCGGACGGCCGGTGGCGGGCCGGCTCAGCCGAACTCCCGCCGCACGTGTCCCAGCAGATCCGGGTAGCGCCGCAGGTGCGCGCCTCCGTTGAGGTCCATCACCTCGCCGGTCATCCATTCGTTCCGGCTGATGAACACGGCAGCGTCCGCGATCTCCTCCGGCCGTCCGGATCGGCCGAGCGGCGTGTTCGCCAGGTAGTCCTCGTGCACACCAGGAACGTCCAGGGCGGGAGCGGTCAACGGTGTCGCGACCAGGCCCGGCGAGATCGCGTTGACCCGGATGCCGCGTGCCGCCAGCTCCAGCGCGGCCACCTCGGTGAGCATCGCCAGACCGGCCTTTGCCGAGCAGTAGGCCGCCATGCCCTCGGCGGGCTGGCGCGCGTTGAGCGAGGCCAGCGACACGACGCAGCCGCCGGACGACATGTTCCGGCCCGCGTGCTTGATCACCAGGAACGCGCCGCTCAGGCACACGTCGAGCACCCGGCGGAATTCCTCCGCCGCCAGGTCCGTGATCAGCGCGAGCGTGCTCACGCCGACGCTGTTGACCACCACGTCCAGCCGCTTCTCGCGTTCGGCCACGTCCTCGAACAGCGCGCGCACCGATTCCTCGTCGGTGACGTCCACCGCGACGTCCGGGGTGTGCTGCGCGGCGGCGAGATCGGCGGTGATCACCCGGCAGCCGTCGTCGCGCAGCGCCTGCGCCGTGGCGGCCCCGATGCCCGAGGCGCCCCCGACGACCAAAGCCACTCGTTCGCCGGTCCGGTCCGCAGCACCCATCTGGACTCCTGTCTGGACAAGATTTTCGGCTGCTGCCAACATACGATCCGGCCGCCTGCGTTGACCAGGGGCGAACCGGCGGATCGCCGGAAGCGCTCCGCGAGGAGTGCTCATGGCCCCCACCGCCGCGATCATCGGAGCAGGGATCAGCGGGTTGACCGCGGGCAAGATGCTCGGCGACTACGGGGTGGGCTACAGCTGCTTCGAGTCGTCCGACCGCATCGGCGGCAACTGGGCGTTCGGGAACCCGAACGGGCGCAGCAGCGCCTACCGGTCACTGCACATCGACACTTCCAAGCACCAGCTGTCCTTCCGGGACTTCCCGATTCCCGCGGAGTTCCCGGACTTCCCGCACCACACGCAGATCAAGCAGTACCTGGACGGCTACGCGCCGCGTTCGGGCTCACCGACCGCATCGAGTTCGGCAACGAGGTCTTGCACGCGCGACGAGTTCCGGGAGGCGGCTGGGAGCTCGACACCCAGCGGGGGCAGCGCAGGCACTTCGACCTGCTCGTGGTCGCCAACGGACACCACTGGGACCCGCGCTTCCCGCAGTTCGACGGGGAATTCACCGGCGAGCGGATCCACTCGCACGCCTACGTGGACCCGCACGATCCGCTCGAGCTCACCGGGAAGTCGATCCTGGTCGTCGGCATCGGCAACAGCGCCGCGGACATCGCCGTCGAGCTGTCCTCGAAGACGTTGCGCAACGAGGTGACGCTGTCCACCCGCTCCGGCGCGTGGGTGGTGCCCAAGTACATCGCGGGCGCTCCGGCGGACAAGTACTTCCGGACCACGCCGCACCTGCCGCTGTCGTGGCAGCGCAAGCTGGTCCAACTGCTCCAGCCGCTCGCCGCGGGACGTCCGCAGGACTACGGGCTGCCGACGCCGAACCACAAGCTGTTCGAGGCGCACCCGACGCAGTCCGTGGAGCTGCCGGTGCGCCTCGGCTCCGGCGACCTGGTGGCCAACGGCGACGTGGCGCGCGTCGACGGGCGGACCGTGCACTTCCAGGACGGCTCCAGCGGTCAGTTCGACGTCATCGTCTGCGCCACCGGGTACAACATCACCTTCCCGTTCTTCGACGAAGAGTTCCTCAGCGCCCCGGACAACCACTTCCCGCTCTACAAGCGGATGTTCAAGCCCGGCTTCGACGACCTCGCGTTCGCCGGGTTCGCGCAGGCGGTGCCGACGCTGTTCCCGTTCGTCGAGTGCCAGGCGCGGCTGCTCGCGGCGTGGGCGGCCGGGCTGTACCGGTTGCCGCCGATCGCCGAGATGCAGCGGGTGATCACCGCCGATGAGCGCCGGTTCATCGGGCACATGGTGCCCTCGGCGCGGCACACCCAGCAGGTGGACTACTTCATCTACGAGCACGACCTGCGCACTCGGGAACTGCCGGAAGGGCTGCGGCGCGCACGTGCGGCGGGGACCGCGCCGTCCGGTGGCGGATGAACCCGCATCCCGCGCTGATCGAACGCACACCGGCCGCGGACCGAGAAAGGGACGGAGCATGACCGAACGCCTGGAAGAAGCGGCGTCCCCGTACCGGCCGCTGACCTTCGACTCCGGCGGCGACCAGTGCCACGCCTGGCACTTCCCGGCCACCGACGACTCCTGCAGCACGGCCGACGGCCGACCGTGCGTGGTCATGGCGCACGGTTTGGCCGGCACCAAGGATTCCGGGCTACGCCCCTTCGCCGAGGGATTGGCGGCGGCCGGGCTCGACGTCCTCGCGTTCGACTACCGCGGCTTCGGCGCGAGCGCAGGGACGCCTCGGCAAACGGTGTCGGTGCAGCGGCAGATCGCGGACTACCGGGCCGCGATGCGCGCGGCCGCGAAGCTGCCCGATGTGCACGCGCAGCGCCTGGTGCTGTGGGGCGTCTCGCTGGCCGGTGGACACGTCATCACCGCGGCGGCCGGGCGCGACGACGTCGCGGCGGTCGTGTCGCTGACCCCGCTCGTCGACGGGCTCGCGGGCGGGAGGCAAGCGCTGGCCACGCATCGGCCGACCGCGCTGCTGCGCTCGTTCGCGGCCGGGATCGGCAGCAGGCTCACCGCTTTCACCGGCGGGACGCCGACGACTATGCCGGTCGTCGGCAAGCCCGGTGAGCGGGCAGCGCTTTCGCTGCCCGGTTGCTACGAGGACTACCTGTCGATCGCAGGCCCCACCTGGCGCAACGAGACCGACACCGGCATCGGCCCGGAACTCGCCGCGCACCGCCCGAACCGCCACGCGGCGCAGCTGCGCTGCCCGTGGCTGGTGCAGATCGCCGACCTCGACCGCAGCGCCCCGCCGCACGCCGCCGCAAAAGCCGCGTTCAACGGCGGCGCCGAGGTCCGGCACTACCCGTGCGACCACTTCGACGTGTGGTCCGGCCGGTCCTGGCACGAACCGGCCGTCGCCCACCAAGCAGCCTTCCTGCGCAGACACCTCACCCCGGCGACCTGACCGGCGCTGCCATGATCGATTGCATGGGCGAACAAAAGGACCGGATGCTGCGCGGTGAGTGGTACCTCGACGAACCCGACCTGGCCGCGGACCGGCGACGCTGCTGGCGACTGCTCGACCGGTTCAACGCGACGGGCGCGGATGACGATTCCGAGCGGGACCGGATCCTGACCGACCTGCTCGGCGAGCTGGGCTCCGGCGCGGCAGTGCTCCCGCGCTTCCAGTGCAGCTACGGTTTCCGGATCAGCATCGGCGCCCCTGTCGACGACCTCCGCCGATCCTGTTGACCGCACCGGCAGGGCACACTCGCGGACATGTCGGAGTCGCCATCGACACCGGCTGGCTCCTGCACGCAGGAACCGCATGAAGGGCCGGCACGGCAAGCAAACGGAGGGATCCGGCGTGACAGGCGGACAGGGTGAGCCCGGCCCGGTGCTCTACCACTACGGGCCCGAGGACGACCACGTCGGCGATCTGTGGCTGCCCGAGGGCTCCGGCCCCCATCCGGTCGCGGTCGTGCTGCACGGCGGCTATTGGCGGGCGTACTTCACCCGTGCCCTGATGGACGAGCTGTGCGCCGATCTGGCCGGGCGCGGATGGGCGGCATGGAACCTCGAGTACCGCCGAGTGGGCGCCGGTGGGGGCTGGCCCGCCACCTTCCGGGACGTGGCCACCGGCGTCGACCACCTCAGCCTGCTCGCCGAGCGCTATCCCCTCGACCTCGGGCGTCTCGTGTCGGTGGGCCACTCCGCCGGTGGCCAGCTGGCGCTTTGGACGGCCGCCCGTGCGGGACTCCCACCCGGGGCGCCCGGCGCGGAGCCGATCGTGCGGCCGGTCGGAGTGGTCGACCTGGCTGGGCTCGCCGACCTGCGGTTGGCGGAACAGCTCGAGCAAGGCAGCCATGCCAGTGCCGAATTGCTCGGCGGCACCCCGCAACAGCACCCCGACCGGTACGCAGTCACCTCCCCGGCGCAGCGACTCCCGCTCGGCGTGCCCCAAGGCGTCGTGCACGGCGATGCGGACGTCAACGTCGCCCCCGAGATCAGCGATGCTTACGCCACCGCGGCCCGGACCGCCGGAGACGATGTCGAACTCGTCCGGGTCCCGGGCGCCGACCACTTCGCGCTCATCGACCCTGCCGGTCCGGGGTGGGCGGCCGCGCTCGCACAGCTCGACCGAGTCGCCCGCAGCGCGACCTGACCCGGACCGCGGCGAAAACCGCTGCAGCTCCAGATGACGGGGTAACAGTGTCGCCGAGCTGGCGTAGTGCTGCCACGCTGGCTCGATGACGCTCGACATCCACAACGTGGTTATCAACTGTGAAAACCCACAACGATTGGCCGAATTCTGGACGCGAGCTCTGGAGATGGACGTGCTGGAGGACCACGGCTCGTTCGTCTTGCTCGGACGCCGAGGATCGCCGGTCACCCTTGGCCTGCAGCGCGTTCCCGAGCCACACATCGGCAAGAATCGTGTCCATTTCGACATCCACGGAGAATCCCGCGACGTCGCGGTACAGCGCTTGGTCGACATGGGAGCCACGCTCCAAGGTGAACAGCGCCCACCGGGTCTAAATCTGGTGTGGACCGTGTTGACCGATCCGGACGGCAATGAGTTCTGCATCACCGGCTAGTGACCCGTTTCGTGGTTTCCCGGGCGAACCCTGCCGCGCTGACTTTCGTGGACTCTGCGGAGCAGTTCCGAAAAAGGCAACCGGCTTCGGAAACCGCCAACCCGACCCCTGTGAACTGGGTTTGTTGTGGACCTGACGCTTCAGAACACGAATACCTCGGCCAACGCTGTTAGCACCGGAAGGCTGACCCAAAGAGCAGTCCGGGGACAAAAAAGCGGTGCGGAGCCGACGGAAATCGGCCACCGCACCTTGGGGGCCGCGGGGGCCAGGCCCCGCGACCAACACAACGGGCAACGGCGAAACCGCAGCTGCGGCCAGCAGCATGCACCGCCTCGTGGGGCGCCTGGGGATCGAACCCAGAACCCACGGATTAAAAGTCCGTTGCTCTGCCAGTTGAGCTAACGCCCCGTCCGGGTCAGCCTACAAGCACGCGGCGATCTTGTGGGGCGCGGGCGGGAGGTCGTCGCCCGGGAACGCACGGCTGCTGCCGGTGATCGGGTCGGGTCGGGGACAATGGGCGGGATGACCGCTCTTGACCTGCCCGCCGCGCCCAGCGCGTCCGGTGCCGCACCGTTGCGGATCGGCCCGTACCCGGTCGATCCGCCGGTGGTGCTGGCGCCGATGGCGGGGATCACCAACGTCGCGTTCCGCAGGTTGTGCCGGGAGTACGGCGCGGGGCTGTACGTCTGCGAGATGATCACCAGCCGGGCGCTGGTCGAACGGCACCCCAAGACGCTGGAGATGATCACGTTCGACGCGGCCGAGCGGCCGCGTTCCATGCAGCTCTACGGCGTCGATCCGCAGACCATGGGCGAAGCCGTCCGGATGATCGTGGACGAGGACCTCGCCGATCACGTGGACATGAACTTCGGCTGCCCCGTCCCGAAGGTGACGCGCAAGGGCGGCGGCTCCGCCCTGCCGTACAAGAGGCGGCTGTTCGCCGACATCGTGGCCGCCGCGGTGCGCGCAGCCGAGCCGGCGGGGATCCCGGTGACGGTGAAGTTCCGGATCGGCATCGACGACGAGCACATCACCTACCGGGACGCAGGCCGCCTCGCCGAGGAGAACGGAGCCGCGGCCGTCGCCCTGCACGGGCGAACCGCCGCCCAGCGCTACTCCGGGGAGGCCGACTGGTCGGCGATCGCCGATCTGAAGGACACCGTCCGCAGCATCCCCGTGCTCGGCAACGGCGACATCTTCAGCGCCGCCGACGCACTGCGGATGATGTCCGAAACCGGATGCGACGGGGTCGTCGTCGGCCGCGGCTGCCTCGGTCGGCCGTGGTTGTTCCGGGATCTGCAGGCCGCGTTCGCCGGTCTTCCCACCCCGGAACCGCCCAACCTCGGCGAAGTGCGCCGGGTGCTGCGCAGGCACGCCGAATTGCTCTGCGAGCACATGGGTGAGCAGAAGGGCATGCGGGACCTGCGCAAACACATGGCGCAGTACCTGCGCGGCTTCCCCGTCGGGTCGGACCTGCGACATCGGTCCGGCGTCGTCGGATCGCTGGCCGAACTCGACGACCTGCTCGCCGATCTCGATCCGGACGTCCCGTTCCCCGCCGACGCGGAAGGCCCACGCGGGCGGCAGGGCTCCGCGGGCAAGGTGGTGCTGCCGGAAGGCTGGCTCGACGATCCGGACGACCGCTGCGTCCCCGCGGGCGCTGAGATCGACCACAGCGGCGGCTGAGCCGGGAATGCGCACGATCGCCCTGTGCTCGGCGGCGCTCGCGCTGGCCGGATGCTCAGCGGCGCCGCAGGAGCCGTCGCCGCAGCGGCAGGTGCAGGATTACTTCGCGGCGAACAACGCCGCCGCGCGGCAGGGATCCGCGGCGCAGCAGGAGTTCTTCGATCGGACCCAGCACCCCGAGTTCGGCGACCAGGTCTGCGAGCTCGACGGGCTCACCGTGCAGCTCGAGCCGGCGCTGTCCACGCTGCGCCCGGACCCCGGCTACTCGCCGGACGGCGCCGGGCCGCCGCGCGGAAAGGTGTTCGTGGTCGGTGTGGAGGTGACGGTGCGCCGGGACGGGACGATCACGGGCAGGCAAGTCGGCTCGCAGCACGTCGTGCTGCTGGACGGAACGACGCACGGTTTCGCGCCGTGCCCGAGCGGATCAGGGTCGTGATGCGCGGACTGGAAACCTCCGATTTGCATCGGCGTGACAGAAAACACAGACTGCTCGGCTCCTCCGTGCGGGTGGGGCCGCGTCGTTTCGCTTCCACCGGCCCGCACGGCCCGGTACACACCAAGACAGCCCGACGACGTGAGAAGCGCTCACCAATTCGGAGCAAAGGCTGGTAAGCCGGATGAGCGAATTACAAGATGCCCGCGTCCCGGCGCCTCAAGGCACCCGCCGCAGCCGACGACACCACGGACGGGAGGTGACAGCGATGACCGGACCGCGCGACGGTTTCGCCGGACCCGATCCGCTGCGCGAAGACGTCGCGCGGGCGTGGTGCCCGGCCGCACCGCCGGAGTTCGGGCCGCGGCGCACCCGCCAGGACCTGGCCAGCGAGGGCGGCATGGTGGAGCTGCACGAGTCCATCGCTGCGCTGCTGGCCTCGCGCGGTCAGTGGCGGCAGGCCTACCACCACCTGCGTTCCGCGCTCGACCTGCTGTCCACCCAGGACACCCCGCGCGTTCCGGAACAGCTGCGGCACGAGGTCAACCGGCTGCGCAAGGAGCACGCCGAAGCCCGCGAGCAGAGCCTGCGGGACAGCCTCACCGCCAGCTACAACCGCCGCTACCTGGACGAGCGGCTGGCCGACCTGCTCGCGGTGACCGGCACCGGCGGGCTCGCCGTCGGCCTGGTCGACCTGGACTGGTTCAAGCAGGTCAACGACACCTACGGGCACCTGCTCGGAGATCGCGTGCTGCAGCGCGTCGTCGAGCTGCTGCAAGAGGCGCTGCCCTCGGGCGCGTTCTGCGCCCGCTACGGCGGCGAGGAGTTCGTGCTGGTGCTGCCGACCATCGACGCCGCACGCGCGCTCGCGGTGTGTGAGGCGGCACGCATCCGGATCGAGCGGTTTCCTTGGTCACAGATGGCGCCCGGGCTGCGCGTCACCGTCAGCATCGGCATGGCCCACGTTCCCGACACCGGCCACGAATGCGCCGAGGACACCGCGGAACAGCAGCTCATCGGCGCCGACGCGCTGCTGTACGCGGCGAAGCAGTCCGGCCGCAACGCGGTCGCCTACCGCACCGGGAACGAGGTGCACATCGCCGGGCGCAGCAGTGACCAGCACTCCGGCGCAGGCGCGCACGCCCTCGGGCACTGAACGGCCAGAAATCCGGCACGGACCGTATTTCCGCCGGTCACGCTACCTATCACAGTTAGCGAGCTCGGCCTAGGGCAGCTGTTGCTTCGTGCACTTATTGTGAAGAAATTGTCGCCCACTATCGTCAGTTCGGGCGATCGGCCGTACTATCTCGGCAGCGTTCGGCGATACGGCTTCGGGGGGTCGGCCGCTGACGCCCAACACCAACGACGACACCGACGAGCTCGACGGTGGGGAGGGAACACAGGTGCCGCAGGACCCCCGGCACGGCCAGCATGGGCACCAGAGTCCCGACCCAGCAGGGGCGGCAGACGAGGACGACAGCCCGCAGGCCGGCCGCAGGCGCCGCGCGTTAGGCGACGACGGAACCGGCGGGACGCGAGTCCTCGACCTGCTCAACAAGCACGGCAAGGCGCCCAGTGCGGGCACCGGCTCGCACCGCAGGGCCGCCGAACCGGAGCAGTCGGACAGCGGAGGCGGTAGGCGGTCACGCTCCGCGCCTCCGGTGCAACCCTCGCAACCTTCGGGATCCCGGAACGGCTCGCGGCCGCCCGAGACTCCGTCCGGCGAGTTCGCGCGGAACGGTTCGCAGGCGCCCGCCGGCCCGCCGCAGAACGGCGCACAGCCGCCGGAGGCGCCGCCGCGTCGGTCGGCCGGGCCGCAGCACGGGATGCAGCCAGGAGCTCCGCAACACGGATCTCCGCAGCACGACCCCCAGCCGGACGGGTACCAGCAGAACGGGCAGCAGCAGCTCGGCGCTCCGCACCACGGGCAGAACGGGCAGCAGCCCG
>NZ_JAFRFW010000301.1:0-3574 GCF_017434145.1 Saccharopolyspora sp.
CGAGGACCATCAGTCCACCTACGAAGGCTAAGAACTAAAAAGTGGCACACTGCTCCCTGGGAACTCTGTGCCACTTTTTTCAATGGCACAGAGTTCCCAGGGAGCAGTGTGCCACCCGAATCTCATCGCTCGCTTTCGTTCACGTTATGCTGGGTTACAATTCGATGTGAATAATCAAGCCGCTGAACGGGAGCAACAATGCACTACATGACAGCAGGCGAAAGCCATGGACCGCAACTGACGGCTATCGTCGACGGTGTGCCGGCAGGGCTGCGCATTTCAGAAGCAAGCATCAACGCCGATTTGGCGCGGCGTCAATCCGGCTACGGCCGCGGTGGTCGCATGGATATCGAATCCGATACGGCGCGCATCGTGTCGGGTGTACGTTTCGGTCGCACGCTTGGATCGCCGATTGCGCTCGTCGTGGAGAACCGAGATTGGCAAAACTGGGTTGAGGATATGGCTGCATTCGGGGAGGCACCCGTCGGCCTACATCGCGAGACAACGCCGCGTCCAGGTCATGCGGATCTGGTTGGAGCTCTCAAGATTGACTCGGATGACTGTCGCGATGTGCTCGAGCGCGCGAGTGCGCGCGAAACTGCAGCACGCGTGGCTGCTGCTGGCATAGCGCGCGAGTTCCTTGCGGATCTGGGAGTCGAAATATTCTCGTACGTCACGTCAATTGGCCAGGCTCAATGGATCGAGCGCGACCCCATGATGGAAGCGCCCGACTACAAGCCTCTCGAAATCGAGATCTCGGATGTGCGCTGTCCTAACGAAGCCGCGTCAGATGCCATGCGTTCCGAAATAGAAAAGGCAATCGAGGCAGGTGAAAGCCTCGGTGGCACGTTCCGCGTCGTCGTTCGCGGTCTTGTTCCGGGCGTGGGTGGATATGCATCTCGAAATGAACGATTGAGTTCACGTATCGGTGCCGCGCTTTTCTCGATTCCTGCAATCAAAGGGGTTGAGTTCGGGCTTGGGTTCGAAGCTTCCCACCTGCCTGGCTCGCAAGTCCACGACCAAATCGCGCTCGATCGCGGCAACGGCTTTACGCGCACGAGCAACAATGCCGGGGGGCTCGAAGGCGGAATGACGACAGGCATGCCGTTGATCGTCACGTGCGCTATGAAGCCGATACCGACGTTGGGCGCTCCTTTGCAGACAATCGATTTGGATACGCTCGAACCCGCTGCTGCATCTACGGAACGTTCCGACGTTTGCGCCGTTCCTGCATGTGCGGTTGTGGCTGAGTCGGAGATCGCCTTCGAATTGGCCAATGCCTATCTCGAAAAATTCGGCCACGACAACATGACGGACATCCGTGCTGCCGTCGCTGCGTACACACAGCGTTTGAGGACGGCGGCAAAGTAATGCCTGCGATGGCTTTGAAAAACCAAACAGGAACAGCCTCTTTTTGGTTGGGTGGTGCTCGATGACCGAGGTGTTCGACTTTCGCAAGTCATCAGACGAGTCAGCTGATCGCTCGTACAAGCTGGTCATGCCCGTGTTCTTTGTGGGGTTCATGGGCGCTGGCAAGACATCGGTGGCGCGAAAGCTTGCGCGAAGTGCCGGCGTGACTGCTGTCGACATGGACACGTATATCGCGCGGAGTTGCGACATGAAGGTGAAGCAGATCTTCGCAGAAACAGGTGAAGAGGGCTTTCGCCAAATCGAAACCGACGTCTTGCGCGAGCTTGCACGCCCGAGCCGCCGCGCCAGCCCCAGCAGGGCCAGCCCCAGGGCGGCCCGCAGCAGCAGGGCACGCAGCAGCAGGGCGGTCAGCAGCAACCGGCGCAACAGCAGCCCGGCCAGGAGATCCAGCCGCTGCGCGGCGAACCGCCGCTGACGCTGTACCGGGACCGGCGGCAGCTGGTGCTGCAGCCGGGCACCGAGCTGGACCGCTTCGGCGATCCGAGCGGCAACGTCACTTACGCGGCGCACACCCCGTACAACCTGCGTTCGCTGCCGCCGCAGTGGGCGAGCCGGCCGTACGCCGCCTACCGCGTGCAGCGCCCGGTGCAGGTGCTGCGGGGCACGGCGGTGCCGTGGTTCGAGCAGCCGGGCGGTGGCACGGCGTACGTGACGGCCTCGGCGATCACCGACCTGCTCGCGGACGGTTCGCTGGTCGAACTCCCGGACGCGCAGCGCCCGCCGATGGAGTGATCGAGCACCAGCGGAGGACCGGCATCGCTTCGGCGGTGCCGGTTTTTCGTTGTGCGGCAAGGAAATGCGTGCGCTGGAGCCCGCTGCGCCGCAGATCCGGTGAGCCGGGCCGGCCGTGCTGCCTCCGCAGCGAGGCGGCAGCACGCGGGATGCTCCGGGCTTCGGGTTCAGTCGACGCGCAGGCCGTTGGCGGCGGCGTAGGCCAGCGCGGTCTCCATGTCGACCCGCGCTCCGGACAGCGAGCTCTGCACCAGCTGGTTCGCGTCCAGCCGCGAGCCGCGCAGGTCCGCATCGTCGAGTTTCGCGCCGAGCAACCGGGAGCCGGTGAAGTCGGTTTCCCGCAGGTCGCAGCGGCGCAGGTCGGCATCGCTGAGGTTGGCCTCCCGGAACCGCAGGCCCCGCAGGTCCAGCCCGCGCAGGTCGGCCCCGCCCATCCCGGCCAGCGTGAAGTCCGTTTCGCGCAGCGTGCACGGCCGCAACTTGCAGGCCACGAAGGAAGAACCGAGCAGCGAGCAACCGTCCCAAGTGGACTCGCGCAGCAGCGTGCGGTCGAAGGTGCAGGACCGGAACGCGGTGGCGCGCAGCCGCGCGTCGGCCAGGTCCGCGCGGGCGAAGGTGCACTCGGTGAACACGCAGTTGGCGGCCCGCAGCCCGGTGAGGTCGGCACCGGTGAAGTCGCAGTGCTCGAACTCGCGCCCGTCCCATTCCTGGTGGATCAGCACCGCTTCGGCGAAGTCCTCCCCGACGGCCGGCTCCGGCTCACTCATGACCGCGACCTTTTCACACCGGTCCGACGATCCGGCCGAGGAGCACCCACCGAGATCAACCCACCATTAATACCCAGCATTGCGCACCGCTGATCACACCCGCGCATCGCCTCCCCGCTGACACGCGCCCCCACCCGATCAGCTCAGATCTTGCCGAGTGAACGGACCGCTCGTCCGACTAGATTGGACGAACAGGCCGTTCACTCTGATCAACTCGCTCGGATCGAGTTGGGTGGGGCGTGTCGGCTCAGCGCGGGGACCGAGATGAGCGGCGAGCAACGCGGGTACCGGTGGAAGCGGGAAAGGACCGGCGAACGACTACCGGGCGCGAGCCGCTACGGGACCACGACGACCGGCCGCACGGCCTCCACCACCAGCGTCGCGGGCACCGTGCCCAGCAGACCGCCGCGCCGCCGGGACCGCCCGACCACGATGAGGTCCGCGCGGTACTGCTCGGCCACCTGCTCCAGCCCGACCGCCGGATCACCGCGGTGGTGCACGAAGTCCCAGTCGATGTCGATGTAGCGCAGGTGCGCCACGACTTCCTTCTTCAGCTCCTCGACGAGGCTCTCGGCGGCTTCGCTGGCCACCGCGACCCCCATCGGAGACCAGTAGGCCACGCCGCCCACCGCCTCGACGTAGAC
>NZ_JAFRFW010000302.1:0-3495 GCF_017434145.1 Saccharopolyspora sp.
CCCTTTCGAGGGTCGCACCCAATTCGTCTTCGTATGCCTTCTTCGTGTGCGGCTCCCCCGCGAAGCCGTCGGTGACGAAGGGCTCGTACAAGAAACGGTCCGAATCGACCGCGTTGAGCACGTGCGGCAAGGTAACCTTGCTGTGGCGCTCCCCGAGCACATTGGTGAGGTTTTGGTCGAACCGGACCCAAGTCCCCTCACTCGCGGTCCCCGACAGGTTGCCCAAGTGGTCAGTATTCCCGGCTGCGTGGTCCTCGAACTCCCGCAGTGACGTGTAGTCGTGAACGAGATCGTCACCCGCTAGCTTCTTCTGCTCGTCGTTGAGAGTGCCGTCGGTCGGCGGAATTTTCTGCTCATTCACGAACGCCAACCGCTGGACGGCAGCCGGCGCGGTCGGCGGCGCTCCGGTATCGCCATGTGCCGCCGTCTCATTCCCGACCGGGGCGGCCGGCGCATGGGGCGACGAGCGCCGAGCGATCATGTCCGCCACCGCCGCGTTGCCCAATTTCTGCTGCAGATCCAGCAGCGCTGACGCCGGAGTCGCCGGTCCCCGGCCCGGCGTCGGGCGGCTCGACGGCTTCCGGCGCGCGTTGTCGTCGATCTCGTGACGGGCGTGCATCGTTGCCTCCTGCAAGGTCGACCCCAACGCAATGCCGCCGCACGGAGACTTTCCCCGGATCAATCGCCGCACGAGGCCGGTCGAACCAGCGTGGCCCGGACTTCCCTGCCCTCGCCAGAGCCGACACGTCGCCATCGGGCGAAACGCCGTTGCCCGAAAGCGCCCGCCGTGCTGCCCCAACGGGCACGGTCGCCGACAACTGCCCGCGTCACGGTCGGCTGTTCGGCGTTGATCCGACGTTCAGGCGCGCACGCCCGGGATCAGTTGCAGCTGCACGGAGTTCGAGCCCGCTGCCGCGCGGGCGGCGGTGTGCAGCGGAAGCCCGTCGCCGGTCGTGACCAGGGCGACCAGACGGCCCTCGCGGGCGAGAGCCGCGGCGGTTTCCGCGCAGCCGGAGTCCGCCGCGTGCGTTACCGCGCCTGGATGCACGAGGACTCCCACCAGTTCCAGGTCTCCGGCCCGACCCACGATCGCCGCAGCGCGGCGGAGTTCGGTCTCGGCGCGGGGCGTGCGCAAGTCCGCCGGGCCGGGACCGAGGCCGATCACGGTGAGCCGCCCGCGCGGGCGGACCCGGGCGACCGCGACGGTGACCCCGCCGTCGCTGATCTTGGGGACCACCAGTTCCGCCACTTCGCCGGGTCCGGTGGAGAGGTCGCGCCCGTTGGAGACGACCGGCTCGGAATCGGGGGCAGCTTCCTGGACGACAGCCGTAAGGTCCGCCCCGGAAGCAGCATCCCCGTCGCCGACCGCCGCATCTTCCGCCGCCCGCAGCGCGGCCGCTTCGGCGACGCTGGGCGTTCCCGACTCGGCGAGCACCGCTGAACTGGGATTCGGCACCGGCACCCCGGCCAACTCGTCCGCCGGGTAGAGCCGCAGCGGCAACTCGACGTCGGTCGCGTGCCAGAACCCGAGGTCCTGCACCGCTTCCAGGATTCCGCTCTCGTCGGCCTTCGCTTCCGCGGTGGCGAACGCGCGGACGGCCCGCGGATCGAGCCCGTGCTCGCGATCCAGCTTCGCGATCAGCCCGGTAACCGCGGTGCGCGAAACTCCGCGCACCGAGCCGATCCCGACCACGAGCGTGCGCGGGAGGATCCGCACCTCGTGCTCGCCCGGTTCCGCACCAGGGCGCCGATCATCCACCACGATCGTCCACAGTGGCTCGTCGCAGTCGGTCGAGACGTTCGAGGGCAGCGCAGGCATCGGGAATCCGCGCGGATTCCGCAGCAGCACGGGCGCACCACCGGCGATCGCCGCGCCGCATTCGGCCAGCGAACCGTCCGCAGTGGCGTCCAGCGAGTCCAGCACCTCGTCCAGCGGATCGACCGCAGCACCCGCGGTGACCACCGGAACAAGGCCCAGCACCTCGGAAATCCGCTCGGCCAAGGCACGCGAGCCGCCGGAAACGGTGACCGCGAACCGCTCGTCCACGCACACCACGTCCGGATCCGACGCCTCGTCGCGCAGCAGCGGCGCGACCGACCGGACCGCCGCGCCCACCGGGAGGAACAGGACCACAGCGTCCAAAGAGGACCAGCTGCGCCGCAGCGCGGGTCCGGTCGAGCCGTCCACCAGCACCGCATCCGGGCCGAGGCGGGCGGCCAGGTCGGCGGCGGTGCGCTGCTCCTGCGGGGTGCGCGGGAACAGCCCGAGCACTACGGCTCCTTCCGGCGGCCGGAGACCACCACCACCGCGGCGGCCGGTTCCAGCTTCGAGCCGCCGTCGTCCAGCTCGACGAGCCGGCTCGCGGCCAGCTGCACACCCCGCACCTCGTAGCCCGCGGCGCGCAACGCGTCCCGGGTCGGACCGACGCGCTCCAGCTCCGTCAGTTCGATCACGACCCGCGAGGCACCGGCGTGCGCGCAGGCGGTGACCACGTCGGCGCCACCGCCGCCGACGAAGACCGCATCCGGTTTCGGCAGTTCCCGCAACGACTTCGGAGCTTCGCCCTCCTCGACCCGCACGTCCACGCCGTGCCCGGCCGCGTTCGTCACCAGCCGCACCACCTGCGCCTCGTCCGACTCGACCGCGACCGTGGCCGAGCCCATCCGGGCGCACTCCACCGCGACCGAACCGGAACCGGCGCCGACGTCCCACACCAGCGTGCCGGGACGCGGGGCGAGCTCGGCCAGCGCCACCGCCCGCACCTCGGCGGGAGTGATGTCGCCGTCGCGGTGCGAGAACTCGTCCTCGGACAGGCCCCACGAGTCGGGCAGCCACTCACCCCCGGACAGCCAGCTGCGCGGCCCCTGCTCGTGCGCCTGGTTCGTGCACAGCACGACCGAATTCGCCGCCCAAGTGCGAGTGGCAGCCTCGGCCGGATCGACCGGCGTGAACTTCTCGTCCGGACCGCCGACGTCCTCGCCCACCAGCAGCGTCCGCCGCCAGCCCGCCAGTCCGGAGGCCAGCTGCGCCGGACCGGCGTCCGGTGCGGTCAGCACCAGCACCGCCGGGCGCGCCCGGCACAGGTTGATCACCCTCGGCAGGTCCTGCTCGCCAGGGACGGCCACCGGCACGTCCTCCCACGGGCGGCCGATGTGCGCCATCAGCTTCGCCACCGCCGAGGCGGCGGGCAGCACCGAGCAGCGGATCCCGCGGTCCCGCAACGACCGCAGCACGCCGAAGAAACCGGGGTCGCCGTCCACCAGCACCACGCCGGTCTCCGCACCGGCCAATGCGGACAGCGCGCCGAGCGCGGACTCCAGCGGTTCCAGTTCCAGCGTCCGGGCCTGCTCGGGGGCGTGCGCGTTGAGATTCCTGCGCGCTCCCACCACGAGTCGCGCCGACCCCAGCGCCTCCGCGACACCCGCGGGCAGCCCCGCACCGTCGATCCCGACCACCGTGACCGTCACGTCACCCACCTCGTCCCGGCGTGCACG
>NZ_JAFRFW010000303.1:0-2058 GCF_017434145.1 Saccharopolyspora sp.
ACCGTGAAGTGGTTCAACTCGGAGAAGGGCTTCGGCTTCATCGCCCCTGACGAGGGCGGGCCGGACGTGTTCGTGCACTACTCGGCCATCGACGGCACGGGCTTCCGCACTCTCGAAGAGAACCAGCAGGTGAGCTTCGAGGTCAGCCAGGGCCCCAAGGGCGCCCAGGCGGACCTCGTCCGCGCCATTTGAGGTTGCGCTGTACCCTCCCCGGCTCGCGCGCTGCGCGGGCCGGGGACTGCGGTCCCGTCGGCACCGTTCCCGCATCCGCCTGCTGCGTGCGGTTGAGACGTGTCGATCGGAGTTACCGCAGCAACACCGGCGCCGCCGCGATGCCGCTGCCCCGCAGGGCGCGTGAGCAACCAGCTGGTCGCCACCTGTTGCACATCGGAACTTTTCTTTCCTAGTCGAGCCCAGGCCTGGTGCCACGGGCCGATACTCGGCTCGTCAACGCGCCCTGTGGCCTGCAGCAGCGACGCTTTCCGCGTCGGCGCCAGGCCGTGGGGACCTTCCACCATGCATTGGAGGCCCGGTGCGGGCCATCATCTCTCACCCGATCACGACCACGGCCACGTTCACAGTGGGCGGTGACCTCGCCGGGCCGGAAGTCACCCGGCTGGCCGAGCAGCTCTGGCCGCATCTGCTGACCGCGCCATCGGCCACGCTCGTGGACCTGGCCGCGGCCGCCAGCGTCGATGTCGCTGGGGTCGACCTCTTCGCGTCCGCACGCACCTACGCAATCCACTGAGGACTCGCGCTTCGCCCCGTCAACGCGACGCCCTGCGTGCACAGCGTGCTGCACGCGGCCTTCGGCACCGACTTACTCCCGTCGGCTCCACGCGCTCACTGCGTGGCCCTCTGTCCTGAAAGGACTGACTCATGCCTTCTTCTTCCCCCGTTCACTCCAGCAGCCGGACTCGGAACGGCCCCGCCAGCGTCGATCGGCGCAGCACGCCGCAGCGTCCCGGCGCATGCCCGCCCGCCGGACATGGATCCAGCACGCTGAGGCCCGTCGCTCCCGTCGTGTTCCTCGAACCTGACCGGCCCCGCAGCACCCCGAGCCCTCGTCATCACCGGCAGGCAGACCGGAGCGACGGCACCATGCACCGGCTGCGCACCCCGTTCACCACCGATGATGACCGTGATCGGTGATCGACGGCACCACGTTCGTATCCTGGTGGCATGAGCGGAGCTCTGCCGACGCGCCCATGCTTCGATCAAGCCACGGTTGCGGGCCTGGGTTCGCCTGGCGAGCGCGATCGGGTTCGCCGCCTCCGGGGCCGTGCTCATCGTCCTGGTCCCAGCGGGCGGTCCACCGACAACGGTCGCGGCGGCGGTGTCACCCAACTGGGTGAAAGGACCGAGTGCTCCTGGTCGTAGCGGTCATTTGCGGCACCATGGGGCGTTCAACGCGCGGAGAGGAGAAGCGTCATGAGCGCACCCGCTGAGCACCCGCTTGAGACGCTGTACCACGCCCGCGATGCGCTTGAAGCGGCCGTCAATGCCGTACGCGAGCAGACAACCGCCCAGGTCAGCGACGAGCTGTGCTGCTACGCGGCAGTGGACACCTCGATCCTGTACGAGTTCCGGCACCTCGTGAGCGTGCTGATGACCAAGCTCGACACCAGCCGCCCGGCGGTGTATGCGGCACACGGCGAGATGCACGAGATCATCAACATGTTTGATCAGGTGATCGGGTATATCGAACGGCACCAGCCGACCATCGCCGCTCTACGCAAGACCGACGAAGCCAGGTGGCTCTCCCCGAAGGCCGGGCTACCGCTGTAGAGACATCCTCGCCGCCGGGGTCTGCTGCGTGTAGCGGACGGGGAGCTCGTTGACCCCGTTCAGCCAACCGGAGCGGGAGCCGCTTGGCCTCACGGGCACGGCGGAGGTCCGGGCCCGTGTCGGCGGCGGCTTCGAAGAAGACGCATTGCTGAACATTCGGCTGGCCGGGCGCACGGCTGAGCTCATCCAACAAGAAGTTCAGCGATGATGGGCCTCCCTAGGCGTTGTATTTGTTCCATTTGCTGGCAGTGCGAAATCCGCCAGGTTCCG
>NZ_JAFRFW010000304.1:0-2822 GCF_017434145.1 Saccharopolyspora sp.
AGCGGCGGTCGCCGTTGCGAGCGGCCGCTGGAGGATGAGCCGGGCGTGGGTCAGCCTCCGCGCACCCCGGGATGGCGTGGAGGTTGCTGCCGCCTTCCGGGAGAAGGTAGAAGTCGCCGTGTTTCCGCCGAAGTTCGCGCTGCAGTTCTGCGGAGTGCTTCTGCCGGTAGGTCGCTCGGTCCAGGTAGTCGAGGACCATTCCGTTTCGCTCGGCGAAGCTCAAGGCGGAATTCAACTCTCGGTGCGCTTCTCCGCGGATCACGCCGATCGATCTCAGACCCGTTTTCCGGGCGACCGCCGCCGTCGCCCGGATGTGGTTCGAGTACGCGCCGCCGAAGGTGAGCAACGTCGAGGCGCCGGTCTGCGCCATGGCTCGCAGGTTGTACTTGAGCTTGCGCCACTTGTTCCCGGGCACTTCGGGGTGAATCAGGTCGTCCCGTTTGAGCAGCAGTGCAACCCCGCGGTCCCGCAGCACCGGGTCGTCGATCTCGATCAACGGCGAAGGCAGCTTCAGCTCTAGACGCTGCGCCGTCACTTCGTCATCGCCCATGCGGCGAGACTAGCGAAAGCTTGCGCGGGGCCGGGGCGAAGGCGCTGGGCTGCTCGGAATCCGGGCGCTCGCTCAGTAGCATCCGGCAGACGCGCGCCAGTCCCGCGAAGGAGTAGCACCGTGCCGCCGGACACGGCCGCTTCGACGGCCGCGGCTGAAGATCGAGCGCTGGAGGGATTCGGATGCGGACCGCTGAGCTGAGCGATCTGACCGTGCACGTCGACACGGGCCGGTGGAACGAGACGGTCCTGGACTCGGTGCACCTCGTGGTGCCCGCGGGCCGGATCACCGCGCTGCTCGGCGAATCCGGCTGCGGCAAATCCATGGTGGCCGCGGCGCTGACGGGTCTGCTCCCCGCGGTCGCGCGCAGTACCGGGGACGTGTGCATCAACGGGACGGCGGTGCGGGACGAGCAGCAGTGGCGAAAGCTCCGTGCCGGAACCGTTGGCCTGGTGCCGCAATTCGGGGTCGAGGCGTTCGCGGCGGATAAAACCGTTGGCGCGCAACTGTGCGAGCGGCAACGGCTGCATGGCGGCCGGAGCGTCGAGGATGCCTGCGCGGCGGCGCTTTATCCGGCCGAGGCACTCGATCTGCATCCGGATCAGCATTCCAGCGGGCAGATCCAGCGGGCCGCGCTGGCCGCGGCGTTGCTGCCCGATCCCGATCTGCTCATCGTGGACGAGCCCAGTTCGTCCCTCGATCTCGGCACCGCCTACGAGGTGTGGGCCAATCTGCGCGCCTACGCCGATTCCGGAGCTGCGGTGCTGGCCATCACCCACGACGTCGCGCTGCTCATCGAGACCGGAGCCGCCGATCGGATCGTCTTCATGCGCGATGGCCGCACCATCGCCGCGGGTTCACCGGCCGAGGTGCGTGCTCTCGAAGATCCTTACGTGCAGGGCTTCTTTCACCAGCTCTGAGGTTTGCGCTGACCGGCCTCCTCCGCTTCGTGCTTGGTCTGCCTGCACGGTCCGAGCACCGCTTCCACCCGGAGGTGGACTCGGTATGTCAACTGCCGCGGTAAGCCCGGTTCGGGTTCGGTGTGCGCGAGCACGAAATCGCGGCGGAGGCTGTCGCCGCGCTGGAGCACTGGCGCATCCGCCGCGCGATCTCGTTCCAAATGCGCCTCGTCCGCGACCGTGCCGACGTTGTGCGGCGGGTCGGCGTACGGGATCCGGACCTCGTAGCGATGCGCGTACGTGCGGGTCAGCTCATCCACCCAGTCGATGGCTTCATCGGGGCTGCGCAGGCAGCGCGGCTCGATCTCCGGCAGGTTCCCGGCCGGTTCCTCGGCAGGATCAGAAGAGGTTTCGGGTCTGATCTCGGCCGATCCGTGCCAGTGCACCCCGAGCATCGCCCAACGATCCGGATCGTCCAGATGCGGCTCGTCCACGTTGCGTCCTAACTCGCTGGATGAGCGCGCAATGTATCGGAATCCGCGGATTGGGCCGCACGGGGGTGCGCGTTCCGCCGAAAAGGCGAATATGTTTCCAGGGCGAACTTGCCGAATCATGGGTTCCGGGGAACTTCATTCTGGAAATGCCGGGCCGAACCGCTCAGCGGACCCGCCCGATCAAGACTCCGCCATGTCCGCGACCGCCAGCGACGCGAACACCATCGCCGTGCCGAGCGGGACGCCGGGCGCGGGATAGACGGCCCCGGTCATCGAGGCCGATGAGTTCCCGGCCGCGTACAGACCGCCGATCGCGCTGCCGTCACCGCGCAGCACCCGGCCGCGCGCATCGGTGACCAGACCACCCTTGGTTCCCAAGTCCGAGAGCACGAACTTCGCCGCGTAGTACGGCGGCTGGTCGATCGCGACCAGCGGTTCGCCGCCCGCGAAGAACGCGTCGTATTCGTCCTCGCCGCGGTGGAAGTCCGCGTCCGCACCGGCGGCGGCGAACTCGTTGAAGCGCTCGACGGTGCCGGTCAAGGCCTGCGCGGGGACGCCGATGTCCGCGGCGAGTTCGGCGATCGTGTCCGCGCGGAACCGGATTCCGGCCCGCACGTGCTCCTCCGGGTCGCCCTCCGGCATGGCGATCGCGGGAAGGCCGCCGCCTTCGCGGGAGTCGAACACGAACCACGACGGGATGCGTTCGGCAGCGGCGGCCATGGCGCGCCCGAACCGGTCGTAGGGGAGGCATTCGTTGGCGTAGCGGCGGCCGGTCGCGTCGACCATGATCCCGCCGCGGAAGCCCAGCGCGAACGAGCCGCCGCCGTCCGGCTGCGCCAAGCCGGGGCAGAACCAGCCCTGGTCGAGCAGGTCGGTGGC
>NZ_JAFRFW010000025.1:0-7989 GCF_017434145.1 Saccharopolyspora sp.
CGCAGGTCGAGACCTTGCCGGCAAGATACGAGTCCAAGCTGACGGCGCCCGTCCGAATCAAATGCGCGGCCACGCGGCGACGAGCTCCCGGTCGCCGCTGACGAACAGGCCCAGCGGGTCACGCCGGTGCCACAGTCCGAGCAGCAGGTCGGAAGCAGCGCCGCGCAGGGTGGTCACCGGGCCCGGGCGCGGCAGATCGCGGCGGACGTGCCGGTCGAGATCGGTCATTTCGAGGACGATCGTGGCCTCCGCCTCGGGTGTCGCGCCACCGGCGAACGCGGTGCCGATGAACACGTGCAGGTACTCATCGACGCCGTCGAGCGCGATGTCGGCAGGCACCGGGTCCGGACTGCGACTGATCAGCCGCGCCGCGTCCCAGCGGTGAATCGCCACGTCCTGCGCGCAGCGGCGCAGCCAAAACTTCGCGGTCTGCGGCCCGATCGACCAGTTCGGCACCGCTGCCTGCGGATCGGTCCCGCGCAGCAGCGAGAGCAGCTCCTCGAGAGTCCGATCCCACTCCAGCGTGCAAGCCCCGGGATCGATAACGGGAACCGGAGCCGCGATGTCGCCCTTCCCGTCGTACAAGCCGCGCAGCCAGCGGGTGAAACCGGTCAGGTGCGCGAGCAGATCCGCCCCGGTCCAGTCCGGACAACTCGGCACGGTCTGCGCGGGGTGCAACCGGCACAGCCGGCCGATCTCGGCGCCGTCCACGGCGATGCTGTCGAGGTAACGACCGGGGGCCAGCGGCAACATCATGGCGCCGAGCCTTTCAACTCGACGCCGAGGCGGCGCCCGATTTCGCCGACCTCCCGGCATCTCACCGCGACCATGCTCCCCGCCTCGGGGGTGCGAGAGCTCGCTAATCAGCGAGTAATCCGTTCGCGAGAGCGGTGCAGGAGCCTCCCGCAGCCTGCTGATCGGACCCCGTGCCACCAGAACTCCCGGCGAAGGAGTCAGGGGTCGTCGGTGTCCTTGCGGCGGCGTGACGTGATGAACGCTCTGATTCCGATCACGATCCCGATGAGGATGGCGAGTTCGCCCATCGTGATCAGTGCTGCGGCTCCGAAGTGAACCCCCGTGCCGGGAGTGTGGACCGATAAGGACCACACGAGTCCCGCGACGAACACGGCCACACCGGACAGGACGACGCTCAACGGACGTGCAGCGGGTTTACGCGCGAGACCCATCACAGCGGATTTCCTTGTCGGACAGCGCACAATGACCCGGTGACCGTTTCGGCAGGTCACCGGGGCGTCGTGGCTGGTGTGCCGGGTAGAGGATTCGAACCTTTGAAGCTTGCGCGGCTGATTTACAGTCAGCTCCCTGACCACACCTGGCCTGCCAGTCAAGGCCGAGCACAGGTTGCCATGGCCGGTGATCGGCCAGACGACTCCGCCCGGCGGTCGGCCCACGGCCGGGTGCCCGCGAGCCGTCGGTGGTTGATCGGGTCAGCGCTCGGTCGTAGCGGGTTTCGAGTCGAGTTCGGCCTCGATGCGAGCGAGGCGCTGGTTAATCTCTGCTAGCTCGTCGCTGTGCACCGAGTGGGTTTCATACACAGCCTGCTCAACGATCTCTCGCAGCAGAGCGGTGTACCGGACCCCCCGTGCTTGAGCGAGCTTCTTCAACGCCTCGACCACATCGGCCGGAAGCCGCAGAGATGTCGTCTTCATCGGCTGTGGTTCGACCCACTGCCCTTGTTCCATCTCTTCGGAGGTGTCATGTGCGTCGTAGTAGGCGGCCAGCTCATCGAGCTCTTCGGTCGACCTCGCTTGACCTTGATCCTTTTTCTTCGTTGCCGTCATAGTTATCGCGCCTTCCGCAGGAACGTTTGCTTCTCGCTCGGCGTCATATCGCGTGCGGTCACGATGTAAGCCGCACCAGGGTGGCCGTTGGCAGGCGCTACCACCATGAACAGGTAGCGCCCTGCATAGGTGCGTCCGTAAATCAGCGTGGTGTTGCCCCGCCCAGAGACCAGCCAGTGCGGACGTTCGAGGATGGCTTCTCGGGTCTCTTTCAGCGTCACGCCATGCCGAGCGATGTGCTGTGCGGACCTCTCGCTCTCTTTCACCTCCTTGAACTGAGCCATAGGCACAGCGTAATGCAAACGCATTACGCAATGCAAGCGCATTACGTCGGCCCTGCCTAGCGGCGCTACGGCCGCGCGGCAACACAAAACGGCCCGGTGCCCTGTCTGTGCAGGTCACCGGGCCGTTGTGGCTGGTGTGCCGGGTAGAGGATTCGAACCTCTGAAGCTTGCGCGGCTGATTTACAGTCAGCTCCCTTTGGCCACTCGGGCAACCCGGCGGTGCGAACCAGCGCCTGCTGGCTTGCGGGCTCAAGGGTACAGAAGCGCGGCGAACGGCTCGGCGAGGGGGGCGGGCCGGTAGCGTGGCCGGGCGAAGTGACTGACGTCAGCAGGAGGTTGTGCGGTGGCAGACCCGTCGTTCGACGTGGTGAGCAAGGTGGACCGGCAGGAGGTGGACAACGCGCTGAACCAGGCGAGCAAGGAGCTGTCCAACCGTTTCGACTTCCGCGGCACCGGTACCAAGATCGAGTGGTCCGGGCAGGAGGCGATCACGCTGGAGTCCGAGACCGAGGAGCGCTGCCGGGCCGCGCTCGACGTGTTCCAAGAGAAGTTGATCAAGCGCGGGGTCTCGGTGAAGGCGTTCGACGTCGGCGATCCCGCCAACTCCGGCCAGGTGTACCGGGTCACCGGCAAGGTCAAGCAGGGCATCGAGCAGGACGTCGCGAAGAAGATCTCCAAGAAGATCCGCGACGAGGCGCCGAAGGGCGTGCAGGCCCAGATCCAGGGCGACCAGCTGCGGGTGTCCGGCAAGAAGAAGGACCACTTGCAGGACGTGATCCAGCTGCTGAAGTCGTCGGACTTCGAGGTCGCGCTGCAGTTCGAGAACTTCCGCTGAAGATCCGCGCGCCCGGGCCGGGTGCCGCTCGGGGGACAGGCGGCACCCGGTCCGGGCGTTCGAGGCTCCGGGAACCGCCCGGAGCACCCCGAGTGGGATGCGGAGACCCCGCGGGATGTGTCGCTCGGCGGGCGGTTGAACGTTTCACCAGTTCTGCCCGCCCACGGCAACGAGTCCTGGTGGAAACTGCCATCCGGCCGTCGGGGTTCCTCTACGGTGGTGAGCGACCGAACGGGCGCTGGAGGGATGCCGGGTGAAGGGAATCGTGCTGGCCGGTGGCAGCGGCACCCGGCTGCACCCGTTGACGCAGGGCGTGTCCAAGCAGCTGCTGCCGGATTACGACAAGCCGATGGTCTACTACCCGCTGTCGGTGCTGATGCTCGCCGGGATCCGCGACGTACTGCTGATCTCCACCCCGGTCGACCTGCCGCTGTTCCAGCGGCTGCTCGGGGACGGTTCGCAGTTCGGGCTGCGCATCGAATACGCCGAGCAGCCGCAGCCGAACGGGCTCGCCGAGGCGTTCGTGATCGGCGCGGATTTCATCGGCGATGATCCGGTGGCGCTGGTGCTGGGCGACAACATCTTCTACGGGCAGGGCTTCTCGCGGGTGTTGCAGCGCAGCGCCCAAGAACTGGACGGCTGCATGCTGTTCGGATACCCGGTGCGCGACCCGCAGCGCTACGGCGTCGGCGAGATCGACGCGGACGGCAAGCTCCGATCGATCGTGGAGAAGCCGCAGCAGCCGCGCTCCAACAAGGCCATCACCGGCCTGTACTTCTACGACAACGACGTGGTCCGCATCGCAGGCGAGCTGCGGCCGTCGGCGCGCGGCGAACTCGAGATCACCGACGTCAACAACGCGTACGTGGCGGCCGGGCGGGCGCAGCTGACCGAACTCGGCCGCGGCTACGCCTGGCTGGACACCGGTACGCACGACTCGCTGCTGGAAGCCGGCCAGTTCGTGCAGGTGCTGGAGCACCGCCAAGGGGTGCGGATCGCGTGCCTCGAGGAGATAGCGCTGCGGATGGGCTACATCTCCGCCGACGACTGCCACGCGCTGGGCAGCAAGCTCGCCAAATCCGCCTACGGCGAGTACGTCATGGACATCGCGCGCGCCGCGGGCGCCACCGGCTGAACCGGAGCGGGTCTGCGGCGTCGGACCGAATCAGGGCGCCGGGGCGGAATCATGGCGCCGAGCGCCGACCCGCCATGCCTTCCAAGCGCTGCACCCGGTCGCTGATCGGCGGGTGCGTGGAGAACATCCGCGCCATCCGCTCACCCGGCCGGAACGGGTTCGCGATCATCAGGTGCGATTGCGAAACCAGCTGCGGCTCCGGTGCCAGCGGCGCCTGCTGCGTACCGCGCTCCAGCTTGCGCAGCGCCGAGGCCAACGCCAGGGGGACACCGGTGAGCTCCGAGCCCGACGCGTCCGCCTGGTACTCCCGCGAGCGGCTCACCGCCATCTGCACCACCGCGGCCGCGACCGGCCCCAGCAGCGCGACGAGCAGCATCGCCACCGGGCTCGGCCGGTCCTCGTCGTCGCCGCCGAACATGCCGAACAACATCCCGAAGTTCGCCAGGAACGTCACCACCGACGCCAGCGCACCGGCCACGCTGGAGATCAGGATGTCCCGGTTGTACACGTGCGAGAGCTCGTGCCCGAGCACCGCGCGCAGCTCCCGCTCGTCCAGCAGCTCCAGGATTCCGGTGGTGCAGCACACCGCGGCGTTGCGCGGATTTCGGCCGGTGGCGAACGCGTTCGGCGCCTTGGTGGGGCTGATGTAGAGCGTCGGCATCGGTTGCCGCGCCGAGGTCGCCAGCTCCCGCACGATCCGGTACATGGCGGGCTGCTGCGCCTCCGAGACCGGCTGCGCGTGCATCGAGCGCAACGCCAGCTTCGCCGAGTTGAAGTACGAGTACCCGTTCATCCCCAGCGCCACCAGCAGCCCCACGACGAGGCCGACCCGCCCGAACAGCCCGCCGATCAGCACGACCAGCGCACTCAGGCCGCCGAGCAGCACCGCGGTCTTCAGACCGTTGAGGTGCCCGCCGAATCCGTGTCCGCGCATGGTCTCGCCCACTCGTCCTTCGCCTCCGGGTGCCGCGTGCCACGACCCGCGCCCAGCGCCGGGTCCACTTGGGAAACGAGCGGTGCGGGGGCGAAGTTCCGCTATCGGGACGTGCCGCAGGCCACCCGCCGGCGGAACCGGAGTTTTTTCGTCCGCTGTGCACGTTGCAACGCTGACCTGCACCGGAACGATCAGCCCGCACGGGACCGGATGCGCAAGATCGACCGGGCCTAGCATGACCCGCGCCACCTAGTCGCACGACTTTCCCGCCCGGGGGGTGGCGGGAGAGCGGAAAGGAACGAAGAGATGTTCGCCAGACTGCGCAAACGCCGATCGAGCAACGGCGCCGCGCCCCGCCCCGGTGCGGGCAACGCCGGCTACCTTCCCGAAACCCCCCTCGACGGCGGTGTGATCAGCTGCCAGGTGCACGACGAGCAGGGCAGGCTGCTGCCGGGCGCCACCGTCACGATCAACGACCGGCTCGGCCAGGTGATCGCCCAAGCAGACACCGACACCTACGGGTCGTTCCTGGCCACCGTCCAGCCGGGGGAGCACAAGATCTCCATCAACGCGGGGGGCTACAAGCGCAAGAGCACCCGCATCGAGGTGCGGGTCAACCAGCACACTTCGCTCGGCGGGGTGCAGCTGGAACAGGACGAGTCGCTCGCGCTGCCGCAGCCCGGGGTGTGGAACTTCGACCCGATGCACACCGAGATGCACTTCGTGGCCCAGCACGTGGGCATGTCGAAGATCCGCGGCCGGTTCAACACCTTCGAGGGCCGCATCCAGATCGCGCCGCGGTTCGAGGACTCGCGGATCGACGTGGTGATCGACGCGGACAGCATCGACACCGGCGTCGACATGCGCGACAACCACCTGCGCTCCAGCGACTTCCTGGACGTGGAGAAGTACCCGAAGCTGTACTTCACCAGCAGCAAGTTCCAGCAGGTGCGCGGGGACCGCTGGCTGATCGACGGGATGTTCACGCTGCGCGGCACCAGCAGTCCCGTGCAGCTCGACACCGCCTACCTCGGGCAGCGGTACTGGAACGCCCCCGGAACCGGTTTCGACCCGCACCAGCGGGCGGCGTGCAAGGCCACGACCACGCTCCGCCGCGAGGATTACGCGGTGAACTGGAAGACCGCTCTGTCCACCGGCATCGCGATCGTCGGTTCCACGATCGACATCGAACTCGGCGTGCAGGCCGTGCTGGAGGAGTGACCGCCCGCGCCGGCGGTTGCGGGGAACCGTCGGCGCCTCGCAGACGCGAGCGGCTGCGGGCCGCTGCGAGCGGGTTCGGGGAAGCGGCGAAGACGCTTGCGGCCGAGCAGCCGGCACCGCACGCGACTCCTCACTAGAAGCTGTGCAGCTCCATCGTGCAGCACTTCGGGCCGCCGCCGGACTTGCGCAGCTCCGAGACGTCGAGCAGCACCGGCTCATAGCCGCGTGCGCGCAACTGCGCGGCCAGGCCGGTCGCCTCCAGCGGCAGCACCACGTTGCGGCCGTCCGAGACGCCATTGAGGCCCAGGCAGGACGCATCGGCCTCGTCGGCGATCACCGCGTCCGGGTACAGCCGCTCCAGCACCCGGCGGGACCTCGCGGAGAACGCTTCGGGGTAGTAGGCGATCTGCGGCTGCGCCCCCTGCTCCAGCACGAACAACGCGGTGTCCAGGTGGTAGAACCGGCTGTCGACCAGCTGCAAGGACACCACCGGCACCCCGAGCGCCTCCTGCGCCTCGGCGTGCGCGGCCGGTTCCGTGCGGAACCCCGACCCGGCGAGCAGCAGACCGCCGGTCCAGGCGAAGTCGCCTTCCGCTTCGTTGACCCGGGACGGCATCACGATCTCGCGGTGCCCGCATTCGGTGAACCAGCGGCGGAAGTGCTCGGCCTCCGCGGCGCGCTCCGGGGCGCGGAACCGGGCGCCGAGGGCGCGACCGCCGATCACGACACCGGTGTTGGCCGCGAACACCATGTCCGGCAGACCCGGGTGCGCGGGCCTGACCTGCACCGAATGCCCCAACCGCTGGTAGGTGCGGCGCAATTCGAGCCACTGCTGCATCGCCACGCCGGTGTCCACCGGCTCGTCCGGATCCATCCACGGGTTGATCGCGTACTCCACGGCGAAGTGCTCCGGAGGGCACATCACGTAGCTGCGGCGGGTGGTGGTGCGCTGCTGGACGGGCGTGACCGCGAGAGCGGCTGTGTCGGTCATGATGCGAAATCTAGACGCGGCTTTGACGGCATTCAACAACGCTGCATTGCTTTCCATGCGCCAGAATGTTGCGCATGGACTCCTTGGACCAGCGAATCGTTTCGCAGCTCGTCTCCGACGCGCGCGCGAGCTACGCCGAAATCGGAACGGCGGTCGGGCTTTCCGCGCCCGCGGTGAAGCGGCGCGTGGACAAACTGCTGGACCTGGGGATCCTGCGCGGGTTCACGGCCGTGGTCGATCCGGAGGCGCTGGGCTGGGGCACCGAAGCGTTCGTCGAGGTGCACTGCCACGGCAACGTGCCCACGCATCGGATCCGCAGCGGGCTGGAACCGCTGCCGGAAGTGGTGGCCGCCTACACCGTCTCCGGTCCGGCGGACGCGATCGTGCACCTGCGGGCGGCCGACATCCACCACCTGGAAACCGCGCTGGAGCGGTTGCGGGCCGTGGAGTTCATCAACCGCACGGTCTCCACGGTCGTGCTCTCGCGGTTGCTGGAGCGGCCTCCGCAACCGTGAAACGGCAGCGCCGGGAACTCAGCCCTCGGCGTCCCACGGCTCGAAACCGGCTTCTTCGGCATCGGCGGTGGTCCGGAACCACACCTCGGCGACGATCCGGTCGTACTGCGGCGAGTCCGGGGTGTGGTACTGCCGCGAGGCGAAGTGCCCCTTGATCATGCCGTCCTGCTGCTCCGGCTCCTGCGGCTCGGCCAGCGACGCCCGCCTGCGGTTGGCCTGGGCCTGCGGGTCGTGCGCCCATTCCGGGGCACCCCGCTTGCCCGGCCGGGGCC
>NZ_JAFRFW010000305.1:0-4828 GCF_017434145.1 Saccharopolyspora sp.
GCCAGAACGCTTCGGGTGCGCAGGACCAGGCCGACCGGTCCGGGACCGAGCAGAACTCGGCGCAGTCCCCGCCCGCGGGCGAGGACCCGAACCGGACGGACCGGGGAGACGAATCGGGCGGCGGCGGCACGTCCCGCTGAGCACGACGGCCGCGCGTCGAGGAATCGAGCCGGTGCACGAGCAACGCCGATGGGGGCACCGCACGCCGGTGCCCCCATCGGTGCGGCCGAACCGGTGGAGGAACGACCAGTGATCAGCAGTCTCGGTGAGCAAGCCGGGTCGGAGGACGACTTCCGGCCGTCCGCGACGACGTTCGAACACCCCCGCTTCGACCACGAGCGGGCGCAGGCGGCGATCCGGGAACTGCTGCTCGCCGCCGGTGAGGACCCGGACCGGGAGGGCCTGCGGGAAACCCCGTCCCGGGTGGCGCGGGCGTACCAGGAACTGTTCGCGGGCCTCTACACCGACCCGGACGAGGTGCTCGACCGCACCTTCGACGAAGCGCACGAGGAACTCGTGCTGGTGCGCGACATCCCGATGTACTCGCAGTGCGAGCACCACCTGCTGCCGTTCCACGGGGTCGCGCACATCGGCTACATCCCGAACGAGAAGGGCCGGGTGACCGGGCTGTCCAAGCTGGCCCGGCTGGTGGATCTGTACGCGAAGCGCCCGCAGGTGCAGGAGCGGCTGACTTCGCAGGTCGCCGACGCCCTGGTGCGCAAACTCGAACCGCGCGGCGTGATCGTGGTGGTCGACGCCGAGCACCTGTGCATGGGGATGCGCGGCGTGCGCAAGGCCGGGTCGACCACGACCACTTCGGCGGTGCGCGGCGTGTTCCGCACGTCGGCTTCGTCGCGGTCCGAGGCCCTGGCGTTGATCAGGGGGAACTGATGGTCGTCGAGCTGCCCCGCCCCGGCCGGTGCGCCGTGCTGGGCGTGTTGAACGTGACGCCGGATTCGTTCTCGGACGGCGGGCGCTACCTGGACCGCGCGGCCGCGATCGAGCACGGCATCGAGATGCACCGGGCGGGCGCGGACATCATCGACGTCGGTGGCGAGTCCACCCGGCCGGGATCGGCGCGGGTCGATCCCGGCACCGAGGCCGATCGGGTGCTTCCGGTGGTGACCGAGCTGGTCGCGGCCGGTGTGCCGGTGAGCGTGGACACCACGCGTGCGCAGGTCGCGGAGGCCACCGCGAAGGCCGGTGCCGCGATGATCAACGACGTTTCCGGCGGGCTGGCGGACCCGGACATGGCGCGGGTCGCCGCGGAGACCGGGTTGCCGTGGGTGCTGATGCACTGGCGCGGGCACAGCCGGGACATGAATTCGCTGGCGAACTACACCGACGTGGTCGCCGAGGTGCGTTCCGAACTGCTGCGGCAGGTGGACGCGGCGGTGCGGGCCGGTGTCCGGGAGGAGGCGATCGTGCTCGACCCGGGGCTCGGCTTCGCCAAGACCGGGGAGCACGACTGGGCGCTGCTGCACGACCTCGGCGAGTTCGTGCAGCTCGGGTTCCCGGTGCTGGTGGGCGCTGCCCGCAAGCGGTTCCTCGGCAAGCTGCTGGCCGATCCGGACGGCACGCCGCGCCCGCCCACTGGGCGGGAGACCGCGACGGCGGCGGTTTCGGCGCTGGCCGCGGACCGCGGCGCGTGGGCGGTCCGGGTGCACGACGTGGTGAGTTCGTTGGACGCGGTCGCGGTGGCCGCGGCGTGGCGAGCGGGGAGGACCGTTGGCTGACCGGATCACGTTGACCGGGCTGCGGGTGCACGGCAGGCACGGGGTCTACGACCAGGAGAAGCGCGACGGGCACGAGTTCTCCGTCGACATCACCGTGTGGGCCGACTTGGCGGGTGCCGCGGCGGACGACGACCTGGCGCAGACGCTGAACTACGGCGAGCTGGCGCAGCGCGCGGCGGACGTCGTGGGCGGTCCCTCGCGGGATCTGATCGAGACCGTGGCCGCGGAGATCGCCGACGGCATCATGGCCGAGCACGCCGCGCACGCCGCGGAGGTGACGATCCACAAGCCGTCCGCCCCGATCCCGTTGACGTTCGCGGACGTGGCGGTGACGATCCGCCGTTCGCGGCGCGGTGGCCGGGGCGGCAACTCGCCCTGAGCTGGTTCGCGGCGAGATGGTCTGCTTCGTGGGAGCGACCGCGGCTCTCTGCGATCGATCGAGCTGCACGACATCGGGGCGGCGTGACAGCGATCGGCGAGCTTGATCTGGCGGGAGGGTGCGGATGAGCAGGGCGGTGCTCTCGCTCGGGTCGAATCTGGGGGACCGGCTGGGTTTCCTGCAGCTGGCCGTGGACGGGTTCGCCGACGTCCTGGTGGCGGCCTCACCGGTGTTCGAGACCGAACCGTGGGGCGTGACCGATCAGCCGGACTTCCTCAACGCGGTGCTCGTGGTGCAGTCGTCCGATGTGGACGAATGGGGTTGGCTGCGGCGCGCTCAAGAGCTGGAACGGGCTGCGGAACGGATCCGCGAGCAGCGCTGGGGTCCGCGCACGCTGGACGTCGACGTCGTCGCCGTGGACGGGGTGCGCAGCGAGCACCCGGACCTGCTGCTGCCGCATCCCGGAACGCCGAGCCGGGCGACGGTGCTGATCCCGTGGCTCGCGGTCGAGCCGGAGGCGGTGCTGCCCGGGCGCGGTCCGGTCGCGGCGCTGCGCGATGCCTTGCCCGCTGCCGACCTCGAAGCAGTGCGTGCTCGCCCGGATCTCGCGCTGCGCATTCCGCGCTGAAGGAACCGCCTGCTCGCTCCGATCCGAACTCCGCGCTGCGCCGACACGCCCGGAAACCGGCGCTCTGCTGCGATTTCCGCAATGAGTGAACGGACCGTTCGCCCAGTCTTGTAGGGCGAAGAGGTCGTTCACTCCGGGTGCAAGTGCACCGTTCGGCGGGTGGGCGGGCGTGTCGGCGGGAGGGCGAGCGCGGATCAGGCTCAGCAGGGATCAGTCCAGAGTGGATCAATCCAGCGTGCCGCGCACCGCGGCGGCGAGCCAGTGCATCCCGGCCTGCCTGGTCGGGTGCGCGGGCCAGTCGTTGATGATCGCCAGCAGCTCCCAGTAGCGCGACATCCGCTCGTCGACCGGCTGCGCCAGGAACTCCGCCAGCTCGCCGCGGACCTGCGGCGAGTCGGCGGTGCCGAGCTGTTCGGCGTAGGTCCGGGCGGCCCGCTCGGCTAGCTCCCGGCCACGAGCCGAGTCCGGCGCCGTGCCCGCCTGCTCGGCCGCGTTGACGTCGTCGTGCAGCGACCACCACTGCGCCGCCTGGTCCGGGGTCTGCACGGGAACCTCGTCGCCCGCCGCCATCCGCTCGGCCTGCCGGCGCCACATCTCCCGCACCGCGGCGCGGAAGCTCTGGTCGTTGATCAGCTCGGCCAGTTCCACCCACGCTTCGACCTGCGCGGGATTCGGGTCGTCCGGCAATCGGGGTTTCGCCGAACGCATCCACTCGGCGAATTCCTCGTCGATGTCCAGCCCGCTGATCGTGTAGTCCCAGAACTCGTCGATCAGCCGGTCGCGCTCGCCGTCCGACAGTTGCGCGAGCTTGTGCATGAGCCTCACCTCTTCGGTCGTCTTCTGCTCCCGGACGACCGCGCGCAGCACGGCCCGCCGCGTCCGCAGCCGCCGCAACTGCTCCTCCACCAGCTGAAGCTGCCGCTGCGCCAGCGACGGCAGATCCGTCTCGGCGGCCAGCACGCGGCGTACCTCGCCGAGACCGGCACCGAGGTCGCGCAACGTGCGCACCAGTTCGAGCCGGGCCATCGCGGTCACGTCGTAGCGGCGGTGGCCCGCGGAGGTGCGGTCGATGGGCGGGACCAGGCCCTCGTCGGAGTAGAACCGGATCGTCTTGGCGCTCAGGCCCGTGCGGCGGCTGAGCTCTCCGATGCTGTAGCGCTGGTCGTCGTCCACGCAGGTCACCTTCCGCCTTCCAGCCGCTGGAAGTGCAAGCCCGATTTCCGCTGCGGGGCGTGGCGGGCACGGGGCCGCGCGGTGGGATGCTGGTCCGGTGGCACCTCGGCAGCAAGAGCGGATGAGCTTCACCCAGATCCGGCACCTCGTCATCGCCGCCGTCGTGGCGGGTGCGCTGGCGTACCTGGGCTGCCGCGCAGCCTATGGCGGACTGCCGCGGCTGCCCGCGCTCGCGGGCGCGACGTTGCTGCTGGTCGCGATCGTCGACGTGATCCTGGCCAGCACCATGCGGCCGCGGATCCTGCGCAAGTCCGGTACCGAGCCGGTGGATTCGCTGACCGCGGCGCGCGCGGTCGCGCTGGCGAAGGCTTCCTCGATGGCCGGCGCGATCATGGGCGGGGTGTGGCTCGGCCTGCTCGGCTTCCTGCTGCCGATGCGCGGCGAAGTGCAGGCCGCGGCCTCGGACACCCCGGCGGCCGTCATCGGGCTGGTGAGCGCGGCGCTGCTGGTGGCGGCCGGGTTGTGGCTGGAGCACTGCCTGCGCAATCCGGACGACCCCGAAGAGCACGACGACGGGGAGTGACTCCGCGGGTTTCTCTCACGCGGAAAACAACGGCTCGGCAGTCCGGAGGTATGGCACTGGTGCGCGCCGCGGAACATGCCGAGCGGTCGGTTCCCTGCGGATCTCGAACAGATAACCGCCGGGTACCGTGCGGACATGACCAGCTCCGGCCGCCCCGAACACGCGCCTCGACACACCTCGGCGCTGTGGATCGGCACGGTCGTGCTCGCCGCCGCGGCGGCCGCGGTGATGGTGCTCAGCGACGACTCGCGGGTGCTCAAACTGGGCTTGGTGGCGGCGCTGTGGGCGGCGCTGCTCGGCGCGTTCGCGGTGGCCAAGCTGCGCGCCAA
>NZ_JAFRFW010000306.1:0-6870 GCF_017434145.1 Saccharopolyspora sp.
ATCAGCGCGCAGGCCCCGAAGGGGCGCTACCGGCTGGCCGCGCTGCGCGAAACGCTCGCGGACCGCACCGGAGTCGCGGTTCCGGGCCTGCGGTCACCGGTGCGGCCGGGCACCGTGATCGGCCTCCTGCTGATCGCCGCGGGCATCTACCTGCTGCTGCCGGAGCTGTCCGGGATGGGCCGGGTGCTGGACGCGTTGCGCCGCGCCGACTGGGCATGGCTGGCGGTCGCGGTGCTCACCGGGCTGCTGGCGACCCTCATGTCGTCGATCTCCATGCTCGGCTCCAGCCCGAACGCCCTGCCGTTCTGGCGCACCCTCGCGGTCCAGGTCGCCGCCGGTTTCACCGGGCGCACGACGCCGAGCGGCGCGGGCTTCTTCGCCATCAACGTCGTGTTCATGGAACGCCTCGGGTTCCGCCGCTCGCTGGCGGTGGGCGTCACGATGCTCAACCAGGCCGCTGTCGGCGCGGTCGCCTTCGTGATCTGCGTGATCGGGCTGTTCAGCGGCGGGTTGTCCCGGGTCGTGCAGAACCTGCGGATTCCGACGAGCGCCCTGTTCGTGGCGCTGGGAGTGCTGGTCGTCGCGGTCGGTGTCGTGTTCGGGATTCCTGCCGTGCGCAAGCGGATCGTCGGGTCCGCGGTGGAGGTCGCCCGCGAGCTGTTCGCGGTGCTGCGGCATCCGGTGCGGGCGGCGCTGCTGTTCGGCGGGTCGCTCGGCTACCTCGTGGTCTCCGGCGCAGGGCTGGCCGCGTGCCTGGCCGCCATCTCCGCGGATTTCTCCTGGGTGTCGGCGATCGTCGTGTTCGTCATCGGCAACACCCTCGGCCACCTCGCGCCGTCGCCGGGTGGGCTCGGAGCGGTCGAAGCCGTGCTGATCGCGGGCCTCGGGGCGATCGGTGTCCCGCCGACCGCCGCGGTGACGGCCGTGCTCACCTCGCGGCTGCTGACCTACTGGCTGCCCGTGCTGCCCGGCATCGCCATGTTCCGCTACCTGCAGCACCGCCACACCATCTGAGCTCGCCGCCGAAGGTCCGGGCGAACACCAGCAGGTTCAGCCGAACGCCAGCGCGAACACCCGGGGCAGCTCCGCTTCCAGGCGTGCGACCTCGTCGTCCCGCCCGCTGAGCGAATGCCGCAGCCCGGACTGGAAAACGCCGTCGAACACCGCGTAGGCGGTGCCGGGAGACATCGCCGGTCGCGCACCGGAAAGCTCGGCGTAGCGGGTGATCACCCGCCAGATCATCTCTTCCCGCCGCTTGTCGATCTCGCGCACGTCCTCGCGGAAGGACGCCTCGAACAGGCTTTGATTGCGCAGGTCGTACCAGAGCCGGTGCAGCGGCGCGTCCGCGCGCAGCGTTTCCAGGTACTTGGCGATGAATCCGTCGCGCAGCTGCGCGGCGCTCGCGGCGTTGTCGATCACCTCGTCGTACCTGGTGACGCACACGGCCTCGTACTGCCGGACCGCCTGGGTGACCAGGTCCTGCTTGTCCGCGAAGTAGTAGTGCAGCACCCCGTGCGAGAACTCGGAGTTGTGCGCGATCTCCCGCAGGCTCGTCCGCGCGTAGCCGAGGTCGGCCAGCGTGTGCAGCGTCGCGACGGCGAGTTCCCGGCGCCGCGCCTCGAACTTGTCGACCTGGCGGCGGGCGATCCGCTGCTGCTTCGTCTCGGTGACTTCCTCGGTGACTTTCTCGGGGACTTCCTCGGGGGCTTCGGTCACGTCCTCGTCCTGTCGGCCGGCTGCGGTGCGCGCGATGCGGCTGCCGCGAACAGTGTATCGGCAGGCGTACCGATCTTGCTTGACGACTGTCCAACGAATCCTTGACGACTGTCAAAGACGCTGTCTACGGTGCGATCCACACCGCACGGCCGATCTCGCGAGCCGTGCACGCAGCGATCTCAACGAGGAGATTCGGATGACCAGTTATGCCCTGACCGGCCGAAAAGCCCTGGTGACCGGGGGTGCGCGCGGATTGGGCGCGGGCATGGCCGATGCGCTGGCCAAGGCGGGCGCCGACGTCGTGATCGGCGACGTGCTCGAGGACGAGGGCAAGCAGACCGCGCAGTCGCTGCGCGACGCGGGCGCCACCGCGGAGTTCGTCGAGCTGGACGTCACCGACGAGGCGAGCTGGACCGAGGCGGTCCAAGGCGTGGTCCGCGAGATCGGCGGGTTCGACGTACTGGTGAACAACGCCGGCGTGGAGATCACCAGCCTGATCGTCGATCTCGATCCGGCCGACGTGCGCAAGATGCTCGAGGTCAACGTGCTCGGCACCGCGCTCGGGGTCAAGCACGGATTCCGCGCCATGCGCCCCGGAGGCGCGGCCGGGCGCGGCGGCGCGGTGATCAACATCGCGTCGGTGGCCGCGACGATCGCCTTCCCCGGCATCTCGCTGTACTCGGCGACGAAGTCGGGCATCGACCGGCTCACCCGCGTCGCCGCCGCGGAGTCCGGCAAGCTCGGCTACGGCGTCCGCGTCAACAGCATCTTCCCCGGTCTCACACCTACCGCGATGGGCAATCAGCTCGCGGCGGACTGCGCCGCGGCCGGTCTGTTCCCGTCCCCGGAAGCGGCCGCGCAAGCCGTCGTGGAGCAGACCCCGCAGGGACGCCTCGGGCAGGTCGACGACATGGCCGACGCCGTGGTCTTCCTCGCCTCCGACGCCGCGAAGTTCATCACCGGTGCGGGGCTGCCGGTCGACGGCGGCATGGGCATGTGACCGGTTCCGCGAAGCGAGTTTCACATAAGGAGTGTTTAGGAAGCGGTTTGCGTACTCCCTACGCGGCGTCGGCGCTGTCCTCGCCAGAAGACGCCTGAGAACCCGCCGGTGTTCGGCCTGAGTCCTCGCGCACCGCAAGCGGCTGACGCCGCTTCTTAAAAGACCCCAGTACGGAAGGAAGTTTTTCGTGGCCACTGACAAGCGCGTTGTCGTCTACGGCGCATCCGGCTACACCGGGCGGCTGATCTGCGAGTACCTGCGCGAGTACAACATCCCGTTCCTGGCCGCGGGCCGGAACCAGCAGCGCGTCGCCGACGCCGTCGCCGCGGTGCCCGGCATCGAGACCGTCGAGTACGAGGTCGCCGAGGTCGAGCACACCGCAGCGGCGCTGGCCGAGCGGTTCCGGGGCGCCTCGGTCGTGCTCAACACCGTCGGCCCCTTCGCCCGCTACGGGCACGAGGTCGCGCAGGCGTGCCTGGACATCGGCGCGCACTACACCGACACCAACGGCGAGCAGAACTGGATGATCGACGCCGAGCAGCGCTGGGGCGCCGAGTTCGCCGCGCGGGGGCTGCTGCTCACCCCGGGGCTGGCGCAGATGTACAGCATCGGCGAGATCGCGGCCAACATCTGCCTGGAAACGCCCGGCCTGGACACCCTCGACATCGAGGTGTTCTGGAAGGGCTATCCCACGGTCGCCTCGACCAACACGATCCTCACCAACGCGGCGTTCGCCGAGGCGTACTACCTCGAGCAGAACGAATACGCGGCCTGGCCCGCGGAGGGGTGGCCCACCGAGTTGTCCGTTCCCGGCCAGCACGAGCTCGGTCTCGCGTTGCCGTGGGGCGGCACCTCGCATCCGGTTTGGTTCAAGAACGATCCGCGAGTGGCCAACGTGCGCGCGCTCGGCGGCGTGTTCAACCGCCCGCTGATGCAGGCCGTCCCGCAGATCGTCAGCTCCGCGCTGCAGCAGATGGAAGGCCTGTCCACAGCGGAGAAGTACCGGGTCATCGATGCGACATCGGCCGAGGTGCGCAGTGAGATGCCGCCGCGGGAGAACCCGCGCATCAACACCTCGCTCGACTCGGTCTACGCCTCGGGGCCGCTGGGCCGCGCGCACTGCGTGATCCACGGCAACTGCAACTACAAGCAGACCGCCCTGATGAACGTGCACGCGGCCGCGGAACTGCTGCAGCAGCCGCCGCGCAAGACCGGGTTCGCCTCCAGCTGCCAGGCCTTCGGGCACCGGGAGCTGCTGGGCACGCTGCGCGCGTTCGGCCTGGTGCTCGAGCCGATTCTGGAAGTCCACCAGTGATCCGGGTGCGCCGGCCGCCACGCGTGCCGGCCGGCGCACCGGCGACCCCCGTTTCGAGGTAGCGATGCAGCTGGCCGACTACTTGGACAAGGGCGCCTCCCTCGGAGGCGATCAGCCCTGCTTGACGACCAACGGTGAAACGCGCACCTATGCGCAGGTGCAGCAGCTGTCCCGGCGGATCGCGGGGGCGCTGCAAGGCTCCGGGATCGGCGAAGGCGACCGGGTGGCGGTGTTGTCGGCGAACGACCCGCTCGCGCTCACCTGCGTGTTCGGCGTTTCTCGCGCGGGAGCGGTGTGGTGCCCGGTCAATCCGCGCAACGAGGCGGCCGAGAACCGGCAGCTGCTGGAGATGTTCGGCTGCCGCTGCCTGTTCTTCCAGCAGAAGTTCGCCCCGCTCGTGGAGCGGATCCGCGGCGAGCTGCCGGAGCTGACCACCCTGGTGTGCCTCGACGGCGAAGCCGACGGTGCCGAGAGCTTCGACGCGTGGGTCGAACGCCACCAGCGGCAGCCGGCCGCGGTCTCGCGCACCGGCGATCAGCTCGCCATGCTCGCGGGAACCGGTGGCACGACGGGGAGGCCGAAGGGCGTTCGGCTGACCGGCACCAACATGGCGACCGCGACCGCGATGACGCTGGTGAGCTACCCGTTCGGCGAACGGCCGCGGTACCTCGCGCTCGCGCCGCTGACCCATTCCGCGGGTGTGCTCACCTTCCCGATCATGGCGCTCGGCGGCGAAGTCGTCATCATGCCGAGCCCGGACCTCGGCGAGTTCCTGCGGCTCGTCGAGCGGCACCGCATCACGCACGCGTTCCTGCCGCCGACGGTGATCTACGGGTTGCTGGAGCACCCCGATCTCGATTCGGCGGACCTGGAGTCGCTCCGGTGCCTCTGGTACGGCGCCGCTCCCATGTCTCCGGCGCGCCTGCGGGAGGCGCTGAGCAGGATCGGGCCGGTGCTCGGGCAGTTGTTCGGCCAGACCGAGGCGCCGAACATGATCTCGACGCTCGCCCCGGCCGAGCACTTCCGCCCGGACGGGTCGATCGCCACCGAACGGCTCACTTCGGCGGGGCGCCCGACCCCGCTGACCCAGGTCGCCGTGCTGGACGCGGCCGGCACCCCGCTGTCGAGGGGCCAGCGGGGCGAGGTCGTGGTGCGCGGGCCGCTGGTCATGGCGGGTTACCACAACGATCCCGAGGCCACTGCGGAGGTGAGCGAGCACGGGTGGCACCACACCGGCGACATCGGCTACCTGGACGAGGACGGCTTCCTCTACATCGTCGACCGCGCCAAGGACATGATCATCACCGGTGGGTTCAACGTGTACTCGGCCGAGGTGGAGCAAGCGCTGCTGGCGCACCCCGCGGTGCAGGACGCCGCGGTGGTCGGCCTGCCCGACGAGAAGTGGGGCGAGCAGGTGACGGCGGTCGTGCAGCTGCGCGCCGCGCAGCAGGCGACGCCGCACGAGCTGACGGCTTTCGTCAAGGAACGGCTCGGCAGCGTGAAGGCGCCGAAGCGGCTCGACATCTGGCCGGACCTGCCGCGGTCGAAGATCGGGAAGGTGCTCAAGCCCGACATCAAGAGCAGGCTCGGATCGGGCGGCTGACCGCCGACGCCGATGACCGCTGCTGCGGAATCTCCAGCAGCCGGCGGGGAAAGGCGGCGAGACGCTTCGCCGCGCAGCGCACCGGCGCCGACGGTGCCGGTGCGCTCCCGGCCCGCTACGCGTCGACTGCGGCTTCGAGTTCCCGCAACCGCGGCAGCGCCCGCTCGGTGAGCTGCCGCCCGCGGATGTCGTGGCTGATCGAGAGGCTGTCCTTCCACAGCGAACGCCCGGCCATCGCGCCGGCGGCACCGTTGTCGACCGCGACCTTGACCTGGCCGACGAACGTTTCGTGGTCTACTCCGGCCGACAGCACCGCCCACGGCACGCCGTCGGCGGCTTCGGTCACCGCGGCGCACGCCTCGGCCGAGCCCGGGTACTGCAGCTTCAGCACCTTCGCTCCGCACTCCACGGCCAGCCGCGCGCCATCGGCGACCAGCTTCGGGAACGCGGCCGCGTAGGCTTCGTCCGACTCGTCGTCGAGCTGGTAGGTGAGCAGCTCGACGATCAGCAGCACGCCCTCGTCCGCGCACTCCCGCACCAGGTCGCGAATCTGCTGCGCCACCAACGATTCCGGGCCCTGGCGGTCCGGGCGGGTGTAGAAGAGCATCTTCGCGACATCGCCACCGAGGTCGCGGACGCGGCGCGCCGTCACGCCGTCCACGTAGCGCGTGTGGCGCAAGCCCTCGACGGTCTCGTAGCCGGACGCGTCCATGCCGACGACCAGGCCGGTGTCCCGCGCGAGCGTGCCGTCGTCGACCACGCCGGGCAGCGCGACCTCGGCGTCGAGCAGGATGGCAGGCGCCCGGTTGGCGAGGAACCGGACGAGGTCGGCCTTGGCCTGCGCCAGCTCACCGGCGCTGATGCCGGCCTCCGGTGCGTCCTTCATCGCGGCCTTCATGCCGTTGCGCTGGTCGGCGGCGACGATCAGCATCCGGCCCGCCGGGGTGGAGATCGTCGCCAGGCCCCGGCGTTCGGGCGTCGTCAGTGCGTTCATCGGTGTTCCTCCTGCGTTGCGGGTTCGGGTGCGGTCGGGCCGGGGGAGATCAGGTCGGAGTCCTCGGGCCGGGTCTTCAGGCCGGGGTGCTCAGGCCGCGCGATCAGCCGGAAGCAGTCGGGAGGCGATCCGGGCGGCGCCGAAAGCGGTCTCCTGCGAGCGTTCGGATGCGGAGATCCGCGGCAGCACGCGGTCCCGGGCGCGGCGGACGCTGCGCATGTCCGCCCAGCCGCCGGTGAGCG
>NZ_JAFRFW010000307.1:0-13242 GCF_017434145.1 Saccharopolyspora sp.
CGCCGCGGACGCGGACGTCTACGCGGCGCTGGACCGCAACGCGGCGCGGCTGGGCGATCTGCTCGGCTCGGCGCTGTCCGCGCAAGGCGTGCCGCACCAGGTCGCGTTCGCGGGCAACCTGGTCAGCGTGTTCTTCAGCGAAACGCCGGTGACGAACTACGAGCAGGCGCAGGCGCAGCAGGCGTGGCGCTTCCCGGCCTTCTTCAACGCCTTCCTGGACCGCGGCGTCTACCCGCCGCCGAGCGCGTTCGAGTGCTGGTTCGTCAACGCCGCGATGGACGAGGGGGCGTTCGAGCGGATCGCCGAAGCCGCTCCGCACGCCGCGGCCGCCGCGGCCGCGGCGAAGGAGCCCGCGTGAGCCCGGTCAAGACGATCGTGCACTTCCTGCGGCACGGCGAGGTCTACAACCCGGAGCAGGTCCTCTACGGGCGGCTGCCCGGCTACCGGCTGTCCGACCAGGGCGAACGTCAGGCGAAGACGGTCGCGGAGTTCCTGACCGGGCGCCCGGTGACGCACGTCGCGGCCTCGCCGCTGCAGCGCGCCCAGCAGACCGCGGAACCGATCACCGCGGCGTTCGCGCTGGACGTGCACACCGACGAGCGGCTGATCGAGTCCGAGAACAAGTTCGAGGGCCTGCGGGTTTCCGTCGGTGACGGCGCGCTGCGCTCGCCGCAGCACTGGCCGAAGCTGTGGAACCCGTTCGCCCCGTCCTGGGGCGAGCCCTACTTGCGCGTCGCACACCGGATGCTAGCCGCCGCGCAGCGCGCCAGGGCCGCCGCCGCGGGCAACGAGGCGGTGTGCGTGTCGCACCAGCTCCCGATCTGGACGTTGCGCCGCTTCGTGGAGGGAAAGCGGATGTGGCACGACCCGCGCAACCGGCAGTGCTCGCTGGCTTCGCTGACCAGCCTGGTCTTCCGGGACGAGGAACTGGTGCGGGTGGCTTACGCGGAACCGGCAGGCGAAACCGATCCGAGGGTGACCGGGGCATGAGGAAGCTGTTGCTGCGGTTGGTGCTCGCGGTCACGGTGCTCGCGCTGGTGGGCGGCTGCGCCACGGCGGGCAAGGACGCGGTGGACCAGGGCTCCGAGTTCACGTTCGTCTCGCCGGGCGGGCAGACCCGCATCTTCTACCCGCCCGCCGAGCGCAAGCCGCTGGCCAGCCTGGGCGGGGACAGCTTGCTGGAGGAAGGCAAGCAGATCGGGATCAAGGACTTCCCGAACCAGGTCGTGGTGCTGAACCTGTGGGGTTCGTGGTGCGGCCCATGCCGCTCGGAGGCCGACGACCTGCAGGCGGTGCAGGACAAGTTGGGTCCGCAGGGCGTGCAGGTGCTCGGCATCGACGTGCGGGACAGCCGCTCGGCGGCGCGGGACTTCCACCGCGATCGCGGACTCACCTACCCGTCCATTTTCGACGCGTCGGGTCGTTCGCTGCTGGCGTTGCGCAACTATCCGCGCAGCGCCGTGCCTTCCACCATCGTGCTGGACCGGCAGCACCGGGTGGCTGCGATCTTCCTGACCGAGATGCTGGAGAGCGAACTGCTCCCCGAAGTGCAGAAGATCGCGTCGGAGCAGGCTGCCCGAGGCTGACTCACGGGCGCACCTATTGGACGCGGGATCCGGTCAAGGCCCGCCAGCATTCCATGCAGGTGCCCTGCTGCACCCATTCCCGCTCGGTGCGCCCGTGCAGCTCGCCCGCTTCGGTGTGCACTCCGCAGTAGGAGGTGACCGGCGAATCCGGCGCCGCGTCCAGCGCTGCGGCAGCGAAGGCGTGCCGCCCGGTCGGGATCGGGCGCCACACGTAGGTCAAGCCTTGCTGCCGGGGCATCGTGGCTCCATTCCGCGTCGTTCGGTTCGCGCCTCGACCGGCGCGGCAGGTGCGACCGGTGGTCGACGGTCCCGGTCCGCCTGCGGTGTTCCGGCGGAGCGGCGGGCGGACGGTGACCGGGTCGCCGCAGTCGGCCGGTGTTGCGGCGGTCCGCGTTGCCGAGTCGGTGTTGCCCCGTCGGTGTTGCCGCAGTCGGTATGCCGGGGTCGGTTTGCCGGAGCGGGGCCGCGCGGTCGCGCTCATTCCAGAATGAGACCGTCCCGGAACGCGGAAAGGCAATCCGCTTCACCGAATCGAGCGATGGCACGGTCTCAGCGCAGAAAATAGATTCCTGCTATGTCCAGCGTTCGAGCAACCGACGCCGGGGAAAGCCCTGCTCAACAGCGCACTCCCGGCGCGGCCGGATCCAGCGTCCGCGCCCGCAGCCTCGGCATGGAAATCCGCACGTTGCGCAAGAACGCCGCGCTGCGGCTGGAACAACTCGCGCAGCGCTGCGGATGGTCCAGGGCGACGCTGGGCCGCATCGAATCCGGCGAACGCGTCCCCGGTGAAACCGAGATGGCGACGCTGCTGGGCACCTTGGGGGTCACCGGCCCGGAACGCGCCCGGCTCTTCGAGCTGGTGCAGGCCGCCGCCGAGCCGCGCTGGTGGGAGGTCGGCGGGCACGCCGGAACACCGGCCGCGCTGGCCGCGCTGATCGACTACGAGCGGTTCGCCACCGAGATCACCGATGTCGCGCTGGCGCTGGTGCCGGGGCTGCTGCAGACCGCCGACTACGCGCGGGCGGTGCTGACCGCGGGCGGTGTCACCGGTGCCGACCTGGAATCGCACGTCGCGCTGCGGCTCGGCAGGCAAGGCGTGCTGACCAGGGAGCAGGAGCCGGTGCGGTTCCGCGCCTACCTGGACGAGGCGGTGCTGTGCCGCCCCGTCGGCGGGCCGGAGGTGATGCTCGACCAGCTCCGGCACGTGCTGCGGATGGCCCGGCGCGCGCACATCACGGTGCAGGTCGTGCCGTTCGCGGCGGGTGCGCACGCGGGCATGAACGGCGATCAGCTGCTGCTGGAGTTCCGGCGGCAACGGCCCATCGTGCACGTCGAGCACCTGCGGTCCGGTGCTTTCCTGGACGACAGCGCGGAAACCGCGCCGTTCTTCGAGTCGCTGTCCCGGGTGGCCGGAGCCGCGCTGTCCGCGGACGACTCGGTCCGGCTGATCACCGAGCGGGCCGCGCAGCTCGAGGCCGACCACGTTCCCGCGTAGTGCTCCGCCGTTGCCGGAACCTCCGGCCGCCCGGCGGAATCCGGCCGGTCCAGCGAGCGGCTGCTGATCGTTCCGGTGCACCCGAGCGGGAGCCGGTTCGAGCGGCCGCAAGTGATTGTGCGCGTGGTCACGCGGGGTGGTGCGTAGCCACGCTAGCCTCGGTCCTACCCTCGGAGCCGTGAACCCGACCGAGCTCGCCGCGTCCGGCCCGCTGCTGTTCGCGGCCGTCATCGCGGTGCTCGCCGGGGCCGTCAGCTTCGCTTCGCCGTGCGTGGTCCCGCTGGTGCCGGGCTACCTCGCCTACCTCGCGGGCGTCGTCGGCGCGGAATCCCCGCCGATCGACGCGGGCGAGGCGCAGCGCACGCGCCGCGGCCGCTGGCGGGTCGCCGGCGCCGCGCTGCTGTTCGTGGCCGGGTTCAGCGTCGTGTTCGGCGCCAGTTCGCTGCTGCTGCTCGGGTTGTCCGACGCGTTGCTGGCCAACGAGCCGCTGCTGCAACGCATCGGCGGAGTGATCACGGTCGCGATGGGGCTCGTGTTCATCGGCCTGGTGCCCGCGCTGCAACGCGACGTGCGGGTGCACAAGGTCCCGCAGGCCGGGCTGTGGGGCGCCCCGCTGCTGGGTGCCGTGTTCGGTCTCGGATGGACACCGTGCCTCGGGCCGACGTTGACCGGTGTGATGTCGCTGGCCATCGGCACCGACGTGAGCACCAGCACGGCCGTGCGCGGTGTTCTGCTCGTCGCCGCCTACTGCTTCGGCCTCGGCCTCCCGTTCGTGCTGCTGGCGCTCGGTGCCCGGTGGGCGGTGCGCAGCGCGGGCTGGCTGCGCGGCCGCGGGCGCGTCATCCAGATCGCCGGTGGTGCGCTGCTGGTAGTGGTGGGCTTGCTGCTCGTCACCGGTCTTTGGGGAGAACTGATCGCGGTTTTGCGTGAACCTGTAAACGGATTCGAGACACCGATCTGATGTCCCGAGTCCGCACCGCCCTGGCTTTCCTGCGCAACACCTGGCGCGGCCTGACGTCCATGCGCACCGCGCTGGTGCTGCTGTTCCTGCTGGCGATGGCCGCGCTGCCCGGCGCGCTGATCCCGCAGCGCTCGCTGAACCCGGGCGAGGTCGACAAGTACTTCAAGGATTACCCGAAGGTCGCGCCGATCCTGGACAAGCTGGGCGTGTTCGAGGTGTTCAGCTCGGTCTGGTTCGCCTCGATCTACGTGCTGCTGTTCATCTCGCTGATCGGCTGCCTGCTGCCGCGCTGCCTGGAGTACTACCGGCAGCTGCGCGGCAGGCCGGTGCGCACGCCGCGGAATCTCGAGCGGATGCCGCACCACGCGACGGCCACTGTGGACGGAACGCCGGACGAGGTGCTGGCAACCGCGAACCGCAAGCTGCGCGGCTGGCGCAAGGACGAGCGCACCGACGACGAAGGCCGCCGCTCGATCAGCGCGGAGCGCGGCTACCTGCGCGAGGCCGGGAACCTGGTGTTCCACTTCGCACTGGTGGCCCTGTTGATCGGGCTCGCGGGCGGCAAGCTCTACAGCTACGAGGGCCAGGTCATCGTGATGGCCGATGGTTCGGAGTTCTGCAATTCCGGCACCTACAACTACGACTCGTTCCGCGCCGGGCTGAACGTGGACGGAACCCGGCTGAGCCCGTTCTGCTTGCGGGTCAACGACCTCAACGTCAAGTACCAGCACACCGGACAGCCTGCGGGTTTCCAGGCCGACGTGGACTACCAGTCCGGGCAGGACCTGGCCAGCGGCGACTGGCAGCAGCACGATCTGCAGGTGAACCATCCGCTGCGCACTGCTGGCGACCGGGTCTACCTGACCGGTGAGGGCTACGCGCCGACGTTCACCGTCACCTGGCCGGACGGGCAGAAGCGCACCAGCACCGTGCAGTGGCAGCCGATGGACACGACGACGAAGTTGTCCCAGGGCGCCACCAAGTTCGACCAGCCCGGCGTGACCGATGAGAAGCAGCGGCGCGAGACCCAGATGGCGGTTACCGGGCTGTTCGCGCCGACGGCCGGCTACGACGGCAAGGTGCTCGGTTCGCGGTTCCCGGACCTGCTGGACCCGGCTGCGGCGGTGGACGTGCTGCGCGGCGACCTCGGGCTGGACTCCGGACGCGGGCAGTCGATCTTCGGCGTGGACCAGAAGATGGTCGAGTCCGGGCGGCTGCAGCGGGTCGCGCGGGAGAACCTGCGCGTCGGGCAGGAACTCCGGCTCGCCGACGGCACCAAGGTGCACTTCGACGGCGTCGAGCGGTGGGCCAATCTGCAGGTCTCGCACGACCCGTCCCAGCAGTACGTGCTGATCGCGGCGATCGCGGTGATCTTCGGGCTGACCGCTTCGCTGAGCATCAAGCGCCGCCGGATCTGGGTGCGGGTGGCCTCGCACCCGGAGGCCGAACAGGACGGTTCCGCGCGTACCGTTGTCGAGGTCGGCGGACTCGCCCGGACCGATCAGGCCGGCTATGGCGAAGAATTCACCAGGTTGGCCAAGGACTTGCTCGGGACCGATGGCTCCGACGCGGAGCCTTCCGGGTCGGAATCCGTGCGCGGAAGGAAGAGCTGATGCCGGTCAACCAGACGCTGTCCACCTACAGCGACATGGCCTTCGCGACCTCGGTCGTGATCTACATCGCGGCCATGCTGCTGTACTTCGCCGAATTCGCCTACGGCGGTCGCAAGCAGGTCAAGGCCGCGCGGGAGGCGGAGCTGGTCACCGCGGGCGGTGGCTCGGCCGCGGAGTCCAATGGCGGCGTCGGCCGGGTCGAGCAGCCGCAGGGCCGTCCGCTGTCCGAGCGCTTCGGCGGCATGGCGGTGTCCATGACCGTGCTCGGCGCGCTGGTGCACGCCGCCTCGTTGATCTTCCGCGGGGTCGCGACCGGGCGCGCGCCGTGGGGCAACATGTACGAGTTCGGCTCGGCGATCTGCCTCGCGGCGGTGATCGCCTGGACGATCGTGCTGTTCCGGCAGATGCGGGCCGAGCGCCGCGACGCGACTCCGGCGCAGTTGCGCGGGCTCGGCGGTTTCCTGCTGCTGCCGGTGGTGCTGCTGCTGTTCCTGTCCGGCACGGTGCTGTACGCGAAGGCGGCTCCGCTGCAGCCCGCGCTGCAGTCCTACTGGATCGTGATCCACGTGACCGCGGCGATCATCTCCAGCGGTGCGCTGATGTTCGCGGGTACCGCCAGCGTGCTGTACCTGCTGCGCGCGCGGTACGAGAACAACCCGCTGAAAATGGTGAAATTCGGTTCCCGGCTGCCCGCCGGGCAGGCGCTGGACCGGATGGCCTACCGCGCCACCGTGATCATCTTCCCGGTGTGGACGTTCGCGATCATCGCCGGGGCGATCTGGGCGGAGGCCGCCTGGGGCCGGTTCTGGGGCTGGGACCCGAAGGAGACCTGCTCGTTCATCGCCTGGGTCGTCTACGCTGCGTACTTGCACGCGCGCGCGACCGCGGGATGGCGCGGCGTGCGGGCCGCCTGGGTCAACATCGCCGGGCTGGCCGTGATGATCTTCAACCTGTTCTTCATCAACATCGTCGTCTCCGGGCTGCACTCGTACGCTGGGCTGTGAGTCCATGATCCGAGCCGGAGCGCGGCGTCCGGCCACCCGCGTCACGCGGGCGGCCGGCACTCGTCCCGGTAATGATCGAGCCAAGTGCAGGAGGTACGGGAACGGTGACCGGACGCTACGAAGAGCCCGAAACGCAGCGCGAGGCGGGTTCGACGTCGCCCGGTGCGGCCGCTGACGGCCCGCGCCCGGAGGCGTCCACGGAAGCCCGGAACCCGTCCGCGGCGTCGAACGGCCCGGCCGGGCACGGCGCACCGGATTACGGCTACGGCCCGCAGGAGTCCGCCCAAGCGCCGTACGTCGAGCCGGGCACGACGCCGAACAACACCCCGCTGCAGCCGCCGGAGATGCCGCCGCAGCACTACCCGGCACCCGGTGTCCAAGGTGGACAGCCGTTCCCGGACGTCCGCCCGCAGTCCGGGCCGCTCTACGCCGACCCGACCCAGTCCGGCCCGCAGCAGCAGGCCGGCGCGCCCGGGCCGAACCCGGCGCAGGGCCCGCCCGGCCCCCAGCCCGTCCAAGGTGGACAGTCCGGACCGCACCAGGTGCCGCCGGGGAGCTCCGGGCCGTTCCCGGCACCGCCCGGGCAGTCCGGGCCGCACCAGGTGGGCGGTGTCCCGTCCGGGCCGTACGCGCCCGCGGCCGGTCCGTTCCCGCAGCAGCCCGGATACCCGCAGAACCCCCAGCAGCCGAATCCCGGGCAGCCCCAGGGGTTCCCGCCGCAGCAACCGCCGCAGGGCGGCAACCAGCAGGCGTTCGGCCAGGACCTGTCCTCGGCGCAGCTGCTCCGGCAGACCAGGCGCCCACCGCAGTCCGGTTGGCGCAAGGCCCTCTACGTGGCCAGCGGCCGCTCGATCAACCTGGGCGAATCCGCTTCGGACGTGCGCCGCCGGGAGCTGATCGGCCGGATCAACCAGCCGCTGCAGGGCTGCTACAAGATCGCGATGCTGAGCCTGAAGGGCGGCGTCGGCAAGACCACCACCACCGCGACGCTGGGCTCCACCTTCTCGTCGCTGCGCGGTGACCGGGTGATCGCGGTGGACGCGAACCCGGACCGCGGCACGCTCAGCCAGAAGATCCCGCTGGAGACCACCGCGACGGTGCGGCACCTGCTGCGCGACGCGCAGCGCATCCGCAAATACAGCGACGTGCGCTCGTACACCTCGCAGGGCCCGAGCCGGTTGGAGATCCTCGCCAGCGAGCAGGACCCGGCGGTCTCCGAGGCGTTCAGCGAGGACGACTACCAGCGCACCGTGACGCTGCTGGAGCACTTCTACAACATCCTGCTCACCGACTGCGGCACCGGACTGATGCACTCGGCGATGAAGGGCGTGCTGGACGTCGCGGACTCACTGGTGATCGTCTCGCCCGGCTCGATAGACGGTGCGCGCAGTGCTTCGGCCACATTGGACTGGCTGGACGCGCACGGCTACGGCTCGCTGGTGGCGCGCTCGGTCGCGGTGATCAATTCGGTGCGGCCGGGTTCCGGCAAGGTCGACGTGGACAAGCTCAGCGCGCACTTCGGGTCGCGTTGCCGCTCGGTGGCGCGCATCCCGTTCGACGCGCACCTGGAAGAGGGCGCCGAGGTGGAGCTCGACCAGCTCGCCGCGCCGACCAGGCTGGCGCTGCTGGAGCTGGCCGCGATCGTCGCCGACGACTTCCCGCAGGCGTTCGGCAGGCAGCGGCAGGTGTGACCGCGGGCGGCCGCGCCCGGATCAGTCCTGGTCGGCCGGGATCAGTCCTGGTCGTGGTCGCCGGTGTTGCGCTGCTGCTGCTCGCCGAGCCGCCGCAGGAACTCGGGATCGTCGTCGGGTGCCACCGTCCTGCGGCCGGAGGCGCTTTCCGGTTCGTCGTCGCGCATCGGGCCGAAGGCCCGCCACATCAGTACGGCGACGGTGAGCGCGCCGATCGCTGCCAGGACGTAGATCATCGGACACCTCCAACACTTCCCCGCCGAGACTAGCCCGAGTGGCGGGGTCGGTGGGTGCGCCGATCAGGCAACGACCCGGGGAGCCCGCCGCGCGGGCGGGTCCCCCGGGTGCGGATCAAGCGGAGCGGACGTCGTTGGTGAGCTCGGCCAGCAGCGTGCGGACCTCCGACTCGCGGAACCGGCGGTGCCCGCCGGGCGTGCGGATGGAGCCGATCCGGCCCGCGGTCGCCCATCTCGTGACCGTCTTGGGGTCGACCCGGAACAGCGAGGCGACCTCACCAGGGGTGAGCAGTTGTTCCTGGCCGTTCTGACGAGACTGGGGAGTCGTCGCGGTCACAGCGGACCTCCACAATGCGGACGGTTTTCGGGCATTCCGGTCGCATCCTGGCACCCGGATGGTCAGGTACTCGAACATTTGGCTCCAGGTAAAGGGAAGGTAAGGGACGAAACCGGCGCATCGGGCGGGACCGCCGGGCGCCGAGCCGAAACCGCCGTGCTCTACCCTGGCTGACGTGCAGGAACAGCAGGTGGCCGAGCACGCGGGGCCGGACGGGCGGACGAACCTGGCGCGGGACATCGCGCTTTACACCTTGGCGAGGCTGGGACTGCTGGTCGCGGTCACCGCCGTGATCGCCGCCTGCCAGGTGCCGGTGCTGGTGGCCGCGGCCGTGTCCGTGGTGGTCGTGATGCCGTTGTCGATGCTGGTGTTCGGCAAGCTGCGCCGCCGCGTCGCGGCGGGCATGGTGCACCGGGCGCAGCGCCGCGAAGAACTCCGCGCGCAGCTCCGCGGCGACCGCGACGAGTCCGATGACCAGCAGTGACGTCGAGCGGGCCCGCGCTGTCGTGGACCGCTCCTGCGGGAGCACGCGGGCCTGGTGCAACGAAGCCGTCCGGCTCATCGAGGCCGACGCGAACCGCAGCGCCGACACTCACCTGCTGCGGTTCCCGCTGCCGCCGGAGTGGGGCATCGACCTTTACCTCAAGGACGAGTCAACGCATCCGACCGGTTCGCTCAAACACCGGTTGGCCCGATCGCTGTTCCTCTACGCCATCTGCAACGGATGGGTGACGGAGAACACGCCGGTGATCGAGGCGTCCTCCGGTTCCACCGCGGTTTCCGAGGCGCACTTCGCGCACCTGCTCGGCCTGCCGTTCATCGCCGTGATGCCCCGCTCGACCAGCGCGGAGAAGGTCGCGCTCATCGAACGGCACGGCGGCACCTGCCACTACGTGGATCGCGCGGACGCGATCTACGCGGAGTCCCGGCGGCTCGCCGGCGAACTCGGCGGGCACTTCATGGACCAGTTCACCCACGCCGAACGCGCCACCGACTGGCGCGGGAACAACAACATCGCCGAGTCGATCTTCGAGCAGATGGCGTTGGAGCGGCACCCGGTGCCGGAGTGGATCGTCACCGGCGCGGGAACCGGCGGCACCAGCGCGACCCTCGGCCGCTACATCCGCTACCGGCGGCACCGCACCCGGCTCGCGGTGGTCGACCCGGAGCACTCGGTCTTCTTCGACGCCTGGCGCCGCGGCGATCCGGCGCAGACCGGTTCCCGCGGCTCGCTGATCGAGGGCATCGGCAGGCCCCGGGTGGAGCCCTCCTTCGTCGGAGAGGCCATCGACCGCATGGTCAAGGTCACCGACGCGGCCTCCATCGCCACCGTCCGCTGGGCCGCGGACGTGCTCGGCCGCCGGGTCGGCGGATCCACCGGGACGAACCTGTGGGGCGCGTTCGGCTTGATCGCCGAGATGGTGCGGGACGGGCGCGGCGGCAGCATCGTCACGCTGCTCTGCGACGGCGGCGAGCGCTACGCGAACACCTACTACGACGACGAATGGGTGGCCGCGCAAGGGATGGACCTGAGCGGGCCCCTCGAGGTGCTGGCGGAGTTCCACCGCACCGGCGCGTGGCCGGTCGCGGGCTGAGCCGTCCGCGGCGGTCCTGGCGACGGCACGTACTCTGCGATCAGCAGTCGTTCCAGGAGGTGACATGCGCGCGATCATGCCCGCCGCGCTGATCACCCTGCTCGCGGCCGGATGCACCCAGGGCGGGCCCGGTCCCGCACCCGCGACCACCTCGCCGGGGACCACCACCAGTCAGCCCGAGTCGGTCGCCCCGTCGATCACTCGGCAGGTGCCGCCGGAGCAGCGCCGCGCGCTCGCGGACGCCTCAGCGAAACAGCTGTGCGGGCTGGTCACGGTGGACGAACTCGGCAAGCTCGCGTTCCCGGTGGGCGCGGGCGCGCCGCGCGAGATCGGCTTGGAGCCGTCGGTGCGCGGCTGCCAGTTCGAGGCGCAGAACGGGTCGCGGTCGATCCTGATCGGCTCGCAACCGGACGGTTTCGGCGGGCTCGGCGACGAAGAGGTCGAGCTCGGCGCGGTGCGCGGCACCCAGCAGCTGCACGTCAACGACTGCACCGTGTTCGCGCCGCAGGCCGGGGCGACCTTGCAGGTCACGGTGAACGCGCCGGAAGCCGACTCGGACGACTGCGAGACCGCGCAGGGGGTCGCGCAGTACGTGCTGGCCGGGGTGCGCTGAGGCGAGCTCGGCTGTGTCCGCAGGCTGAGCCGGGGCTCAGCTGTGCCGACGGGCCGAGCCGGAGCTCAGCTGTGTCGACGAGCTGAGCCGGGGCTCAGCCGGCGGCCAGCGCGACCCCGGTCGCCGCGCCCCACACCAGCATCGCCAGGCCGGTGTCCCGCAGCGTCGGGATCAGCCCGCGCCCGGAAGCACCGCCGGTCACCGCCCGCACCGGGTTGATCAGCAGCGGCAGCGCGAGGAAACCCACCAGTGCCCACGAATTGCGCAGCCCGGTCAGCACCGTGATCAGGAACGGGATCAGCACCAGCGCCAAGTAGAGCGTGCGGGTGTCCCGATCGCCGAGCAGCACCGCCAGGGTGCGCTTGCCGGTGACCCGGTCGCCGGGGATGTCGCGCAGGTTGTTCGCCACGAGCACGGCGCTGGAGAACGCGCCCACCGCGACCGCGCCACCGATGGCGAACCCGCTGACCGTGCCCGCCTGCGCGAACATCGTCCCCAGCACCGCGACCAGGCCGAAGAAGACGAACACGGCGACCTCACCGAGCCCGGAATAGCCGTACGGGCGCTTGCCGCCGGTGTAGAACCAGGCGCCACCGATGCACAGCAGCCCGACCAGCAGCATCCACCACTGACCGCTGAGCAGCACCACGCCGATCCCGGCCAGCGCGCCCAAGCCGAAGCAGGTGAACGCGGCCGTGCGCACCGCCCCCGGCGTCGCTGCGCCGGAGCCGACCAGGCGCATCGGCCCGACCCGGCTGTCATCGGTGCCGCGGACTCCGTCCGAGTAGTCGTTGGCGAAGTTCACCCCGATGATCAGCAGCACCGACACCGCCAGCGCCAGCAGCGCGATCGGTGCGGACCACCCGTCCACCCCGGCGGCCGCGCCGGTTCCGACCAGCACGGGCGTGATCGCGTTCGGCAATGTGCGCAGCCGCGCGCCTTCGATCCACTGAGTGACAGTCGCCATGGGGGTCATCATCTCGCACCGCTCGTGGTCATTGATGAAGAGTCGACCGCAACGCCCGCCGGTCCGGCTTGCCCGGCCCGCGCAACGGCAGTTCGGCCAGGAACTCCACCCGCTTGGGCACGGCCGCGGGGCCCGCTTCGGCGCGCACCGCCGCGCGCAGCGCTTCCGCCCGCGGGGGCGCCGCCGGGTCGGCGGGCACGACCGCGGCCACCACCGCCTGGCCCCATTCGGCGTCTTCCACCCCGAGCACGCAGACCTCGCGCACGCCGTCGAGTTCGCCGAGCACGCGTTCCACCTGGGCCGGGGCGATGTTCACGCCGCCGGTGATGATCAAGTCGTCGGCGCGGCCCACGATCTCCAACCGGTCCCCCGACCACCGGCCGAGGTCGCCGGTGCGGAACCAGCCGTCGTCGAACGCCGCGGCCGGAGCCTGCCGCCGGTAGCCGCGGGCCAGCGTCGGGCCGGACAGCGACACCGGACCGGCCGTGCCGGACTCCGCGGCACCGGAGGGGGCCTCGACTCGCACCCGTACCCCGTCCAACGGCACGCCGTCGTAGACGCAGCCACCGGAGGTCTCGCTCATGCCGTAGGTGGTGACCACCCGGACACCGGTCTCGCGCGCGCGGCGCAGCAGCGCGGGTGGAGTGGCCGCTCCGCCGAGCAGGACCGCGTCGAATCCGCGCAGGGCTTCCAGTCCGGCGGAGGCGTCGTCGAGCAGGCGGTGCAGCTGAGTGGGAACCAACGCGGTGTAGTGCCTTCCCCGGGTGGTCAAAGTCCGTTGCGCGGCTTCGGCGAACCGATCCGGGCGGAAACCGTCCGAAGCGTCCACCGCATCCGGGTCCGTTCCGGCGATCAGGGACCGGACCAGCACCTGGATGCCCGCGATGTGGTGCGCAGGCATCGCCAGCAGCCAGTGCCCCGGGCCGCCGAGGTGGCGGTGCGTCGACTCGGCCGATGCGCGCAGCGCGGTCGCGGGCAGCAGCACGCCCTTGGGTGTTCCTGTGGAACCGGACGTCGCGATGACCAGGGCCGTCGGGTCCGCGGGATCGTCCTCATCGGACTCCAGCGGTTCACCCGCGCCCAAGGCGGGTGCGGGGTCGCTGCCCGCGGGCACCGGGAGCAGCGCCGGGCCTTCGCCGCTGAG